>DAHVFB010000189.1 GCA_027317185.1 Deltaproteobacteria bacterium | reverse complement strand
TGCGTGAATACTCCGGAACTACATGAAGATGAGCCGTTCTGCTCGTAACCGGGACTAGTACCGATGGGATTGTATCCGTAACCGAACTCGTCGCCAAAGCCAATGTCTATTGTCATAAAGGAAGTATTATCAGGGTTTGTTCCGATCTCGACTCCTCCACCGACGCCGACAAATAACCGGAAGAAGTAGGAATCTAGCCCACGCGGATCCGTTCCTATCGTTGGGTCTTGCAGAACATAGCCGTACAGATTTGCATCGCCGCCGGCGAAGCCGATGGGATCCTGGGCGATGAACCGCTGGAAGGTCGGGCTGTAGTACCTCGCCCGGTAGAAGTAGAGTCCATTCCCGTCGTTTTCACGGCCGGTGAAAGCCCCTTAAGCTTCATTCCACCATATATTCAGTTTGAGCAGTGGTAAAATGACGATTGCAGCGCACCACACTATGACCACTATTGCCATGAAGCTAGGTTTCGTAGTGAACGAGGCGAGTGCCAGCATCAGACAGATTAAATTTCCAACGATCAGGCCGAGCGTCAATTTGCGTCGATGGACTAGGTTCAGAGATATACTGGCGACCAAGGAACTGATGGACCAGGAAGCTGTTCCGGCGATTGCTGCCAGCGTTATTGGGTCGAAGTTCTCGATAAAGATTCGGACGTTTGAAGCAGCGGCGATCAAACAGAAAAGGCTTACGATGCCAAATATCCCGCGCCGAATCATGACCAAGGTTTCGTCGATGAAGTCAGAGTCGGTTTCTTTGCCTTCGTCAGCTAATAAGGGTATCTGCGCCGCGGAACTCGTGGAGGACCGGCTAACAACGTATCTGAAAAGTAATGCAGCGATATAACCAGCCGTAAGAAATGCACACCCTGAAAGCGCCGTCGACGCATAGAAGCCCAAGACACCACGCAACAATCCATCGGCAATCATTCCAGCGATCAGTGCGGACATCCCGGCCAGAAGCGCAGTCGCGTCGCGATATCTAGGAGGCATTTCCGATAATCGCACCCGCAGTTTACTAAACTCCATGGAGTTGTCTGCCATCGAAGTGCCTCTATCTAACCGAGCAGCTATTTGGAGGTGGACTCGGACGGCATAGCCCGCTACTTCCGAACCACTGATCACCGTATTGAAGACCAACGGCTCTGCCACCGAATCCACCAAGCAATGGCTCAACAAGCTCAGAGGGGGGAAAGAAACTCGAGATCGCAACACCAACGCCGACACCGGCAACGCCGCCGAACAGACCGCCCAGCGCAGAGCAGCTGATCTCAGGTGTCGGAAACACATCGCCAGGGCGCGGCGGAAAGATTGCCTTGCCTGAAGGATCGGTGAGGTCGGCTGGGTCGTCCGAAACGTAGACGTAAAGATTCGCGTCCCCACTGGCAAAACCGAGTGGGTCTTGCGCGATGAACCGCTGGAAGGTCGGGCTATAATAACGGGCGCGGTAGAAGTACAACCCGGTGCCATCGTTCTCGCGGCCAGTGAACTGATATGAATTGGCGTTGGATGTCCCGCCCACCGTCGTCGCGCCAAACGGGTCGTAGATGTAGCTGGTCGCGATAGAGCCGCCGGCATTCACCAGCCCGATCGTACTCCCCAGCGCATCGGTCAGGAAGCTCATCGCGCCGCTCGCATCGGTGCGCGTGAAGCGCTCGTCGATCCCCAAGCCGGTCAGCAGGTTGGCGGTGACGTTGGGCGGATTCGCTCCATCGAGTTCCTGCACCGGATTCAACCCGTCATACACGAATTGCGTCACGCCGCCCCCGAGGTTCTTGCTCACCCGCCTGCCTAATACCTTTCAATGTTATATGCCCCGGAGATGCAATTGCGGAAGCCTCGTCCCGGCGATCTACTTGATTTATCGGACCATCAAGCGCGGACCTATAGGCGAATGACAATGTACGTCTTATACCAATAGTGATGGCTGCCAGTTTCAGTCCCGCCAATCTGCCGGATAAAATTCGCGCGTTTATCGCCCTCGACCTCGGCGAGGAGCTGCGCGCTGCGATCGATCGCTGGATTGGCGATTTGCGCGGGCCGCGCGACGGGATCGGATGGGTGCGCGCCGCGAATCTCCATCTGACGCTCAAATTTTTGGGCGAGGCGATCGATACCACTCGCCTTGCAGGACTGGTTGAGGCGCTCAAGCAAATTGCTGCTGCCACCTCATCGTTCGGAATCCGGGTCCATGGCGCCGGAGTATTTCCCAATCCCGGCCGCGCGCGGATCCTCTGGATTGGACTGGACAGCAGCGAGCTGATCACGATCGCCAGACGGGTCGAGGAAATTTGCGTTCGATGCGGCTTCGCGCCCGAGCGCCGCAGCTTCGCAGCCCATCTGACCATCGGCAGGTTGCGCGAGCCGCGACAATTCGAGCCGCTGCGGCCGGCCTTCGAGTCGGCTGCCGGACGTGATTTCGGCGTGATCCAGGCGCGCGAGATTAAGCTTTATCGCAGTGTGCTGTCGCCGGCGGGAGCGGCCTATCATACGATCGCAACCCTGCCGTTGGCGGCACCGGCCCGAGGCTAGCGATATTGGCCGCGGTTTGTGACAAGATGCGCGAATAGATTCGCGGCGGCGGGAGCTTGTGATGGCGCAGGATATCAAAAGCAAGGCGCTGGATCTGGCGCTTGGTCAGATCGAGAAACAATTCGGGCGGGGCTCGATAATGAAGCTCGGCGAGCAGGCGATCGAGGCCAACATATCGGTGATTTCCACCGGCTCGCTGGGGCTCGATCTCGCGCTGGGAGTGGGTGGATTGCCGCGTGGCCGAGTGGTCGAAATCTACGGCCCCGAATCATCCGGCAAGACCACCTTGGCACTGGAGTGTATCGCGGAAGCGCAGAAGCTAGGCGGCATCGGCGCCTTTATCGACGCCGAGCACGCGCTCGACGCCGGCTATGCACGCAAGCTCGGCGTGAAAGTCGAGGACCTCCTGATCTCGCAACCCGACAATGGCGAACAGGCGCTCGAGATCACCGAGACCTTGGTCCAATCCGGCGCGATCGATGTGTTGGTGATCGATTCGGTGGCGGCGCTGGTGCCACGGGCGGAGATCGAAGGCGAGATGGGCGAGCCGCAGATGGGCCTGCAGGCGCGGCTGATGTCGCAGGCGCTGCGCAAACTAACCTCCGTGATCGCGCGCTCGCGCACGGTGGTGATCTTCATCAACCAGATTCGGATGAAGATCGGCGTGATGTTCGGGAATCCTGAAACCACCACCGGCGGCAATGCGCTCAAGTTCTATTCCTCGGTCAGAATCGATATCCGGCGTATCGGCACGATCAAAAGCGGCACCGACGTTATCGGCTCGCGCACCAAGGTCAAGGTGGTCAAGAACAAAGTCGCGCCACCCTTCAAGGAAGCCGAGTTCGATATTTTGTACGGCTCCGGCATTTCAAAAGAGGGCGAGCTGATCGATCAGGCCAGCGAACACAATATCGTCGAGAAGCTGGGCGCCTGGTATTCCTACAACGGCGAGCGAATCGGCCAGGGGCGCGAGAACGCGCGCGATTTGCTGGTGGCGAATCCGGCGATCGCCGACGAGATAGAAGCCAAGGTGCGCCAGAAACTATCGATCAAGGGCGTGGTCGCGCCGCCGCCGCCGTCCGAGGGCAATGGCGCCGATCCGGAGCCTTCCGCGCCAAAGCGCAAAAGCTAGCCGCCCGTTATCACCATAACTCCCTGGACGCGATCCCCGCCCCTTCGGCGAGCGAACGCAGCTTGCGCCATGCGATATCGCCGTCGACCGCGCTGAGCCCGGCGAAGGTGCCGAACCCGCAGTCGGTGCCCGCGATCACGTTTTCACGTCCCACCACCTGCGCCAGATTACAGATGCGCTGCGCGACCAGTTCGGGATGCTCGATAAAATTCGACACCGAATCGATTACGCCCGGAATCAGCACCTTGCCGTCCGGCAGTTTGTGATCCTTGAACACTTTCCATTCATGCTCATGACGCGGATTCGAAGCCTCAAATGAAATCCCCGCCGGCCGCGCCCGGTACACCCGATCGATAATTTTTTCCAGCGGAATGTCTTTGTGATGCGGGCCTTCGTAATTGCCCCAGCATAGATGCATCCTCACCCGCTCGGGCGGGATGCCGGCCAGC
>DAHVFB010000188.1 GCA_027317185.1 Deltaproteobacteria bacterium | reverse complement strand
GGTCCATAGTGTGCGTTGCGGCCGGTCGGGCTGAAGGCGAACTCGTCCATCAAGGTTTTGCCTAAAATGACCGCGCCCGCTTCCCGCAGCCGCGTCACCATCTCAGCGTCGTGATCGGTGATTCGATCGCGCAAAATCAGCGATCCGGCGGCGGTACGCTGGCCGCGAGTGGCGAACAGGTCCTTGATGGTGACTGGAATCCCATGCAATGGAGAACGGATTTTGCCGGCGGCCAACTCGCGATCGAGTTCGGCCGCCGCCGCTTGCGCGCCCGCCGGGTCGGGCAGCGTGACGGCGTTAATTTTCGGATTAACCGTAGCCATGCGCTGCAAATGAGCCGCCGTCAGTTCGGCGACCGAAAGCCGCCGATCGTCGAGCGCCCGGCGCAGATCGGAGATCGCGGCGCGATTGAGATCGAGCGCCATCACGGCCACCGCGTGAAGCCGGGCCTGGCCAGCGGCATCGGCGCTTCCACCGCGAAGTCCGCGCAGGCCAAATCGATAGTCTCGATCAAACGGCACAATGGTTCAGCCAGCACGGCCGCTTCCGCTTCGCTGATCCGCAGTCCGATTCCCACCGCGAGCTTGCGCACGCGATCTGCCCGATCTTCCATCGCGATTATCTCTCCCTCGCCATCACTTCAGGTAATAGCGCACTTCAAAGGTCAGCGCGCCAGTGGCGGAGGTATAAGGACCGTGCTTCATTCCGGGCGGACGGCAGGCGTAGGTGCCGGCTGCAAAGGTCTTGCCCAGCGTCACGTCGGTCAACGATCCCTCGATCATCCAAACCTCTTCCCAATGGTCATGGGTCAGCACGCCCTGATGGCGCATGTCGCCGCCCGGCTCGAATTTGAGCAGGCGCGTGTAGTTGCCGGTCTCGGGATCGTGGGTGAGGATTTTCTGATAAACGCCCGCGCCGGTTTCGTTCAGCTTCTCCCATCCCGAATCGGCGGGATGATGGAACTCCAGTTCAGGTTTCGGCACCTGAGCTTACCTCCCTGGCGACTGAATTGCGGCTATGCCGCGATCAAAGCGCCATCCTCGAGTCCGGCGCAAGTGAAGGGCCGAAATGACTGCCTAGCGCGCGGCATGCCTCTGCCCGGCCACGGCTTTCACCGCCTCGACGATCCCCTGATAGCCGGTGCATCGGCACAAAACCGCCGATAGACCTGTGCGGATTTCATCTTCAGTAGGCGTCGGGTTAACTCGCAAAAGATCCCATGCCGCCATCAGCATCCCGGGCGTGCAGAATCCACATTGGAGCGCATGATGATCGCGAAAGGCCTGTTGCAGGCGATCGAGCTGGCCGTCGGCCGAGGCCAGCCCTTCGACCGTGCGCAGGTCCGCGCCTTCGGCCTGCACCGCCAGCATCAGGCATGATCTCACCGCCGCGCCGTTGAACAGGATAGTGCAGGCGCCGCAGACCCCATGCTCGCAGCCGATATGGGTGCCGGTCAGGCCCAGGTCGTCGCGGATGAAATCGGCCAGCAGCCGCCGCGGCTCGGCCTGGCCGTCACGCACCATGCCATTGATCGTGAAACTGATTTTCCTCGGCTCGGCCATTTAATTCCGTCCCCTCGCCTGCGCCGCCGCCCGCGTGAGCGCGCGCCGAACCAGTACTCGCGTCAGATGACGCCGGTAGCCGGCCGAAGCATGCAAATCGGTAGCCGGATCGATCAATTCGGCCGCCTGTGCCGAGGCTTCGACGATGATTTTTTCGGACAGATCGCTGTCTTCGATCATCCGTTCGACGGCCGGCATCCGCAATGGAATGGCGCCAGCACCTGAAACCGCAACCCGCGCCGCGCGACAGCGCCGGTTCGCATCGAAAGTTAGCATCACTGCGGTCTCGACGATCGCGAAATCGCCGTGGCGGCGGCTGAATTCCT
This sequence comes from Deltaproteobacteria bacterium, assembly GCA_027317185.1. Lineage (GTDB taxonomy): Bacteria > Desulfobacterota > Binatia > Binatales > Binataceae > JAJPIG01. The sequence continues at coordinate 2,353 of DAHVFB010000188.1, read as the reverse complement.
CGAACGCCCAGCCGCTGTGGTCCGGCGTCACCGGCATCCGAATCTCGACCAATATCTCGCCAGGATCGATCGCGGTGGTGAACGCGCCGCGAAAAAAGTCCGCCGCCTTGATCACACGTTTCCCGGCCGCGCCCTGCACCACCATCTCGCCTTCGAGCGCCGTGACGATCGCCGGGTACTCGGCGGCCGGATCGGCGTGCGCGATACTGCCGCCGACAGTCCCGCGCGTGCGGGTTGGCAGATGGCCGGCCAGCCGCGTGGCTTCAATCATCAACGGCAGCCGGTGAGCGACCAGTGGCGAAAATTCGACTTGCCGCTGACGCGTCATCGCGCCGAAGCACAACTGTCCACGATCTTCCTTGATATAAGCGAGATCCGGGATCCGATTCAGATCAATCAGCACGGCGGGCGCGGCGAGCCGAAAATTGAGCATCGGAACGAGGCTCTGGCCGCCGGCCAGCAGCTGCGCCTCACCACCGTGACGGACCAGCAGCGCGATCGCATCGTCAATCGTGCGCGGATCGTGGTAGTCGAACGCCGGTGGTTTCATCGCGCTGCCAGCCGTGGATTTGACCTGATTGCCACGTCTATGCCGGCGTCCGCCTCAGGGTGCAGGTTCCGCATCGACCAGCACCGCGACCAGCAGCGCAGCCTGCTTGCCGGGATTCGACCAGGCGTGATTGGTGCCGCGCTGAATCACCACGTCGAATGGCTTCAACAAAGTTTCGGCCTTATCGACAATCAGCTTAACCTCGCCTTCGAGCAGAATGATGTAATCGATGGTTTTCGTACGATGCATCGCGGGATGGCGCGAGGTATCGACCTGGCAATGGGTCGCGCCAATCGAGGCGAAGAGCTTCTTCGCGTGCTGCTCCAGCTCCTGCGGCGTAAACAACGAGTCCGGCGGCAGCGCAAAAAACCGCATGATGCTGCCGTTGTGAGGCGGTTCGAGCTTGCGTGGAAGGTTGGCTGGATCGCCCTTGGGCGTTTTGTTATCGACTGGCGATTGATCGGTGATCCAGAATTCAGCGAGGCCGCCACCGTGCTCGTCGAAACCACCCGGAGCCGGCCCATCGCTGACGATGATCGATTTACCCTGCGCATCATGTCCCGTAACGATGCGGCGGTATTGCTTTGCCATTTTAATACCTTCCTTTCACATTTCTGTCAGATTTCTGCGCGAGGCGGATTTTACGCTGTCGGCTGTAAGCCGCCCTGCCTCTGGCCTTATCGCAAAACCGCGAGCAAACGCAAAGCGCCAGCTATTGCGGGCATTGCGGCGCCGGTTCAGATAGACTGAGAGCTGCCTGAACGGCTGCCGTGTGCTTGAAGAGAATCCGGGGTGCGGCCCCACCGCCGGAATTTCGTGCGTTCCCAATCTCAAGCCCGTACCGGCTAATATTCACATGGGCGCGAGGTAGGCTGGGTCCCCCGGTTTACGCTATGCACCTGCAGTGCTAGCGTCGAACAGGTTTCAACAGATTTAAACTGCAACTTTCTCATGTGAGGCGAATGGCTGACGAGAAACGAATACTCGTGGCTGAGGATGATCCTGCTACCCGGCGCGCATGGTCGGAGCTGATTGTATCGTGGGGCTATCGCGTTGAGGCAGCCGCCGACGGCGAAATCGCGCTTAACCTGATCGATACCTTTTCCCCACAAATACTACTGCTGGACCTCAGGGTCCCGCGAAAGGACGGCTTTGCGGTACTCGAGACCATCCGGGAAAAGGGCCTCGAACTGCCGACTATCGTAATTTCGGGGCATGGCGACATCCCCGATGCAGTCCGCGCGATCAAGCTCGGCGCGTATGACTACATGCGCAAGCCGGTCGATCCCGCCCATTTGCGGATCGTGCTGGCTAATCTTTTTCAACATCTGAGCGTAAGTCAGGAGAATCTGCGGCTGCGTCATCTGCTGCGCAAAGCCGGCCAGTTCGGCCGGCTGGTGGGCCGGTCGAGCCCGATGCAGCGGGTGATGGCGCTGGTCGAGCAGCTCGCGCCGAGCAGCGCATCGTCGATCATTCGCGGCGAAAGCGGCACCGGCAAGGAACTGGTGGCCCGCACCATCCACGATCTGTCGCCACGGCGCAACGGACCGTACATCGCGGTCAACTGCGCTGCGATGCCGGAGACGCTGATGGAAAGCGAGCTGTTCGGTCATGAGCGCGGGGCCTTTACCGGCGCCGACCGGCGGCGCGAGGGCTGCTTCGAGCTAGCCAACGGCGGCACGCTGCTGCTCGACGAGATAACCGAGATGAAGATCGACCTGCAGGCGAAGCTGCTGCGGGTGATCGAGGAGCAAAAGCTGCGGCGGTTGGGCGGCACCAGCGAGCTTAATCTCGATGTACGCG
>DAHVFB010000187.1 GCA_027317185.1 Deltaproteobacteria bacterium | reverse complement strand
GGCCGAGCTGATGTTTGTCGGCGAAGCGCCGGGGGCCGACGAGGACGCGCGTGGCGAACCATTCGTCGGGCGGGCGGGCCAGTTGCTCACCGATATCATCGAGCGTGGGATGGGAATCGCGCGCAGCGAAGTTTATATCTGCAATGTGATCAAGTGCCGGCCGCCGGGTAATCGAAATCCCGAGCCTGAAGAGGTGGCCGCCTGCGAACCATTTCTGATACGACAGATCGGACTGGTGAAGCCGCGCGCGATTGTCGGCCTGGGCACCTTCGCAGTTCAAGCATTACTTAAAGTTAAGACTCCGATCAGCAAGCTGCGCGGCGCCTGGCATGAAGTGCACGGAATTAAACTAATGCCGACCTTCCATCCCGCTTATCTGCTGCGTAACCCGGCTGACAAGCGGCTGGTGTGGTCCGATATTCAGGAAGTGATGAAGTTGCTCGGCTGGCCGATTCCCGGCCGCGCCACGCGATGACCTTCGCGGCCCATATCGCGAGGTATCGATGGTGGGTGGGACCGGCAGTGTGCGCGTTGATGGTATTATTAGCGCTGCCGGCTGTGAGGGCTCAGACACCGCATGCGGTCGCGGCGACGCCGTGGGTTGAACTGATCAAGGTCGAAGGCACGATCAATCCCGCCGTTAACGATTACATCGAAAGTTCGCTGGCCGATGCGTGCGGCCGTGGCGCGGCGGCGCTGGTGATCGAGCTCGATACGCCGGGCGGTCTGCTATCGTCTACCCAGAGAATCGTCCGCAATCTGATGAACGCGCCGCTGCCAGTGATCGTTTACGTCGCCCCCACCGGCGCGACTGCCGCTTCGGCGGGAACCTTTATCACGGAGGCGGGCAATATCGCGGCGATGGCGCCCGGCACCACTATCGGCGCGGCCCATCCGGTCGAAATGACCGGCTCCGGGATGCAGGGCGAGGTAAGCAAGAAGATCGAAAATTTCACCACCAGCTTCGCGCGCGGTATCGCACACGAACGCGGCCGCAACCAGCAATGGATGGAGGCGGCGGTGCGGCAGAGCGCGGCTATCGGCGATGATGAAGCGCTCGAAAAACATGTGATCGATATCGTCGCGCCCGATCTCAAAAATCTGCTGATGCAGGCCTCGGGCAGGACGGTCAAGGTCGCGGGGAAATCCGTCGTGCTGCAACTCGACGGTGCGCTGGTGACGCCGCGCGAGATGAGTACCGGGCAGAATCTGCTCAACACGCTCGCCGATCCCGACCTGATGTATCTGTTCCTGATCGGCGGGCTGCTCGGAATTTATTTCGAGTTTGCTCATCCGGGAGTTTTTCTGCCCGGCGTCGCGGGCGTGATCTGTCTGGTGCTGGCGCTCACCTCGTTCCAGGTGCTGCCGATAAACTTGTCGGGTCTGCTGCTGATCCTGCTCGGCGTCGCGCTGCTGATGCTGGAGGTTTACGTCACTACTTTCGGGGTATTCGGCATCGGCGGGATTATCGCCTTTGTACTTGGATCGTTGTTCCTGATTAACACTGGCGAGACCAACCTGACGATCAATCGAGGTATCATCGCCGGCGCCGCGGCGGTGTTGAGCGCGGCCATTCTCGGGCTCGGTTTTCTGGTCATTCGCGATCGGCGGGGAGCCGCGACCACCGGTCGTGAAGGATTGATTGGGATGATCGGCGAAGTTCGCGATCCGATCGCGCCCGGCGCGCCCGGCAATCTGTTCGTGCATGGCGAAATATGGCGGGCGATTAGCAGCGAGCCGCTGGCGCCGGGAATGCGGGCCGAAATTACCGAGGTACGAGGTCTGGAATTGCGGGTGCGGCCGGCCGGCCAAAACCGTATCGAAGCCGGAAAAAGCTCAAGCGTTTGATGAGCAAAAACTCAAGCGTTTAATGAGGTTGTTGCGCAGACCGCCAGCGCGTAACCGGAGGGGAAAATGGGACCTGGGATAGGCGTCGCAATTGGAATCGTGGTGTTGATCATCCTGAGCGGCCTGCGGGTGCTCAATGAATATGAACGGGTGGTAATCTTCAGGCTCGGCCGCCTGACGCCGTATCGCGGACCGGGGGTAGTCTTTATCATCCCGATTCTCGAGCGGGCGGTCCGCATCGATCTGCGCACGATCACGCTCGACATCCCGCCGCAGGATGTAATCACCCGCGACAACGTGACCGTCAAAGTCAGTGCGGTGCTCTATTTTCGCGTCGTCGATCCATCGCGCGCCGTCACCGAAATCGCCGATTATCTGTTCGGGACTTTGCAGCTTGCGCAGACCACGCTGCGATCGGTCGGCGGGCAAAGCGAGCTGGACGATCTGTTAAGCCAGCGCGAAAAACTCAATGCGCGGATTCAGGAGATCGTCGATTTGCAGACCGAGCCCTGGGGCATCAAGGTGACGCTGGTCGCAATCAAGAACATCGATCTGCCGCTGGACATGCAGCGCGCGATCGCCGCCCAGGCCGAGGCCGAACGCGAGCGCCGCGCCAAGGTGATCGCGGCCGAGGGCGAGTTCCAGGCCGCTCAGCGTCTGGCGGAGGCGGCCGAGATCATGGGCCACAGTCCGATCACGTTGCAGCTTCGCTACCTGCAAACGCTCAGCGAAATCGCCACCGACCATAACTCGACCACGGTCTTCCCGGTGCCGATCGATCTGTTCGAGCCGTTTATCCGGATGCGGCAGGCGGCTACCGCGCTGACTCCACCAGCAGCCCAAAGCGGCGAGCCCGCGCCGGCCACGGCGCCCGCCGGTGCGCCGCCGCCGCCCGTCAAAGCCGGAAGTGAAAGCCAAGGCTTGAAGTAAAGTAGAGCTTTAGGTTTTCGATGGGCCGGCTGATCATGGTGCGTCATGGCGAGAGCGAGGGTAATCGCGAACGCCGCTTCACCACCACGCCCTCGGTGCCGCTGACCGCAACCGGACGCGAGCAGGCGCAGGCCGCGGGCCGGCGCATCGCCGGGATGTTCAAGCCGGCGCTGGTGGTCGCCAGCCCCTACGCGCGGGCACGGGAAACCGCCGAGATTATCGCGGCGCAATTTGGCTTCGAAATCGATATCGAACCGAATCTGTTCGAGCGCCGCTTCGGATCGCTGGCCGGCGAATCTTATGACATTGAAATGGCTGAACTCGCGTTCGATCCGATCGCGCGATGGCACTGGCGGCCGCCCGGCGGCGGCGAAAGCTTCGAGGACGTGAGAATACGCATCGCGCCGGTGCTGGAAAAACTGGCGCGTGAAAATCCGGACACCGAGGTGGTGGTGGTCAGTCATGGGGTGGTGATGCTGACCGCCTGGGCGCATCTTACCGGCGCGGTCACGGGGGTGGAGATTCCGCGAAATTGCGGGATCGTGCTGGTGGATCATGAAGACGGACGTTTCAGCCAACCGCTCGTGGTGCCGTCCGAGTAATCGATCCGGCTAAAGCCAACTGCCGAGAACTATGCCCGCGATTGCGGCGATTGCGCCGGTCACCATGCTTCCGACCATGTAGATCGCGCCCAGCGCAGTCTCGCCGTTCTGTAGCAGACGGACCGCTTCATATTCGTAAGTCGAAAACGTCGTATAGCCGCCGACAAAGCCGACTGCGAAGAATAGACGCCAGTACGGACTGAGCCACGCGCGGTCCTGGGCAAAAGCGAGGAACAGTCCGATGATAAAGCTACCGCTGATATTGATCACGAAGGTGCCGTAGGGAAACGCGGGGCCGAAACGGCTCGCGAACCATCCACCGACCAGATAGCGCGCCGCCGATCCGATAGCGCCGCCCAACGCAACCAGCACCACCTCCAACACGCTACGCGCCTTTCCCCGCTTCGGTGCGGCTCAGCAGCGCCCGCATCATTTCGGGCCGCCCGACGATTCCGACCAGCCTGCCCGCCGCGCTCACCACCGGCATCCGCTTCACATGCTTTTCCGCCGATAGCGCCAGGGCGCTGGCGACCGGCATCTCTTCGCGCACCGTGATCACATCGCGGGTCATCAGCTCCTTCGCCGATCGCGCGCGAATCCGCTGGATATGTTTGCGCGCCTCGCCGCCGATGCTGCCAAGCGGAACCTTGGAAACCAGAATTTCCATCACGCCCGGCCAGCTCTCGCGGCTCACTCTCGAGATCAGGTCCGAGTCGGCGATGATACCGGCGACGTGCCGCTTGTCGTCCACCACCACCACCCGTTTATGCGCCGATGAGACCAGTAGCGCGAAAATCTGTTCCAGCGTCGCCGCTTCATGCACCACCGGCACCTCGTGCGACATCACGTCGCCGACCGTGGCCTGCGCATCGAAAC
>DAHVFB010000186.1 GCA_027317185.1 Deltaproteobacteria bacterium | reverse complement strand
TCAATGCCCCAGCCACTACCAGCATGGTCACGAATCTCGAACTGGCCATCGTTCAAAGCGTATCCGCCTTCATTGTGCTCCTTGCTTTCGTTATTACCGCGGCGATGCTCCTGCTTACCCTGATCGAGTCGTACCTTGTCGTTGGCGGCGGAGTAATCCTGCTGGGGCTTGGCGCCAATCGCTTCACTGCCCCCGCGGCCGAAGGTTACTTCGGCTACGTCATTCGGGTAGGTGTCCGGCTCCTTTTCTTCTACCTGGTGCTCGCCATCGGAGTGCAGATGGCCAACCAGTGGAGCGCGGAGCTTACCGCCGCGTGCAAACCCGTTCCCGCCACACTCCCGTGGTGGACCACTTACGGTGTGCCGCCCAGCTCGATCATGACCACCGTTTGCTCCGGAAGTCTTCCGGTGGCTGACATGCTCACCTATACCGCATTTGCGATCGTCTTCATGATTGTGAGCGTCGCCGTTCCCCATACTGCAGCGAGCATTGCCGGCGGCACCGTCGGTCTGGCGCTTAACCACGCCTTCGAAGCCGCGTTCATCGCCCAGACAGTTATTCGGCCGATCACCAGCGCCCTCCAGACTGGATTCAACAAGGTTTCACAGCTTGGAACCGGCAGCGGCGACAAGGCAACCGAAGGTGCCGGTTGGGTCAGCGCGATCACCTTCGGGCAGCAAACGCAGAAACTCAGCAATCTCGATCCTGACGGCGGCCAGCGTGTCCCTGCACCGAAAGACGTTCGGGCAACCTCGGTCATTCCTGCGCGCGCACCGAGCACGACGCCAATGAATTCCGGCACGACACCGATCGCGGGCAGCAACGGAACGAAAGGGATCGGAAAAGAAACCACCAGTCTCTGAAGGCAGTTTCTCCGCGCACCGGCGCGCGCGGATGCGTAAACCATGAGCATCGAAATCACGCACACAATCGTCGCACGGCAGCTCTTTGCGATGAACTCCAAGAGCTTCGACATCGGGGTGCTTCAGCACAGCGGGCGGATGATTTTGCGGGAGCACCGGACTACAGATCAGGTAGAGGCAGCGATCAAATGGCTGCGTCACGAAAATGCGCGTAGCGCACACGTTTTCGTGCGCCCGCACGGCGAGCACCCGCTCAGCCTGATTGACGATCTAACTTGGGCCGCGATCTCTGAAATGACACGGGCCGGATTCGAGCCCGCGGTCGTCGTTGAGACTTCACCGCGGAATTTTCAGGTATGGCTCAATCATGGACGATCGCTGAGCCGCAACCTCAGCACGCAAGCGGCCAAAGAACTGGCGCGACGATTCGGCGGCGATCCCTCAAGCGCCGACTGGCGGCATTTCGGACGGCTGGCTGGATTCACCAATCAGAAGGTGAGCAGGCGGCTCATCAACGGATTGGCCCCCTTCGTGAAACTCCACGCATGGAGCGGGAACATTTACGCAAACGCCCAGGAATTTCTCGATTCTGTAGCGGCGCATATGATCGCGGCTCAAAGCAAAAAGCGTCTGCACATTGGATCAACCATGAACTCTGGTTTGATCCGTTCGCTTGTAAACTTTCACCGCGATCCCCGTTACGCGGGCGACCTTCATCGCGCCGACATGGCTTGGGCGCTGTATGCGGCAAGCCGCAGACTCCCACAAGAAGAGATTCAAATGGAGATACTTCGTGCCCGCGACCTATCAAAAAAGGGCGCACAGCGACGGCAGATGCAATATGCCGAGCGAACCGCTGGAAAAGCTGTCGCCGCAGCCCGTCCTATCCATCCGTAGCGCGCCTCCGGTATGGACGACGCGGATCGCAAAACGCCGCACGGCGCGGGAGCGCCTGCCGTTCCCGCTTCTTTGCGCTCGATATGGTGCGCGTCCGGCGGACCGGGATTACGCGCAACCCTCCGGGTTGGGGTGAGACGGTGGCGTCGAAAGAATGCCGCGGAGTGAAAGGCAAACAGCAAGCAAAGCCCTGGCCTTCGGCAAGCGCCGGGAAAGGAGGTTCACCTATGGATGCGTGCGTGATGTGCCGGCATAAGGTCCAACCGGCCGAAAATTGGATTCGCTGCCACTTGTGGGGCGGATTCGCGATCTTCCACTGGCGATGTTTCGGCGAGTATCTGCGAGGTGCGAGTGAGCAGCGGGTCGAGAGCGTCGTATGGAAGGCGAGCAGCAATTGAGCGGCCCAGTGAAGCAGCTTGGGCGAGGAGAACGATCATGGAAACGAAGTGCAGAGTCCAACATCTTGAGAATGGCGAAGTCCGAATCATGTGCGGCCCGGACCCCGGTCTATCTGTCAGAGCGTCTGACGAGGATCACGTTGCGCCGTGGATTACCCGGTCGGCGACGGCAAGACCTGCGACAAGCGAATCTGCAAGGCTCATCGGACCCGCGTGGGCGACAAGGTCGATTACTGCCCGAATCATCGGGACCAAATAGGGCTGAACGCAAAATAACCAGCGCCGGCAACTGGCGCGGAGAGGAGAAGTACCATGTCTTTGAATCGAGCGACAGTAATTGGCAATCTCGGCGCGGACCCTGAACTACGAAGCCTGCCAAGCGGACAGGCGGTCGTGAACTTCACGGTCGCGACCGATGAGGCGTTCGTCGATAAACAGGGACAGCGGCAGGAGCACGCTGAATGGCACAATGTGGTGGCCTTCGGGAAGCTCGCCGAGACCTGCGGCCAGTACCTGAAGCAGGGCCGGCAGGTTTATGTCGAGGGCCGTATGCGGACGCGGGAGTTCAAGGCGAGGAACAATGGCGGCAAGCGCCATCGAGCTGAAATCGTCGCATCCCGTGTGCAGTTTCTTGGCGCCCCACTGGCGGAGCCGATCGATGCAGCCGCGATTGAGGAGCCGTCGATCCCGCCAGCAGATGAAGCGCCGTTGTGAGAAAGGGGGAACAGAGCGCGCCGCCCGTCCGGCGGCGCGCTGTCCAATCTATCCGAGCGGGCGCAACTGGATCGCCGAAGCATCTCCCAGCAATCATCCTATGCTGGATTCCTACATAATAGTCCTATAGGCTTAATCGGCAGATCGCCCGACATCAGGAGATCGCGCATGCACGGCGTGAATGTTCATCAATTGAAGAACAACCCGTCCGAGGCCTTGCGCAAGGTAAAAGATGCTCCGCTAATCGTGCTCAAGGGCGACAGGCCGACGGCGACAATGCTGAATCTCGACGACGAGGCTCTGCTGAAAGAGCCGGACGTGAGCGCCGCACACTTCGGGTGCATACCGAATGGCGATGGACCGAGCCTGAGTTTCCCGATCTCGGACGGGGCGAAGAGAGCTGTATCGGGGCGGCGGTAAATTTGACGCGGGGCGGCCACGAGTGCCTGCTCCTGATCGACGATCGTGAAGGCCGGCGCAGAGCTTCATCTCTTTCCATTCTTTCCATCGCAATCACAGGAACCACCGCGATCATCACCGCCGCCAAAGAGCAGTAAAATCGGCATGAAAATTGATCCCCCTGAGAGTGGGGCCCCGGCCAAGATGGCTAAGCAATCCTCGGAGGGAGCGATTGAAGTGCAGTCTTTTCGTGTGTCGATTGATTTGCTGCCAGACCCCGCTGGCATTTTCGATACTGACGGGATCATCCGCGAAGTAAACGCGGCCGCCCTCGTGCTGCTGGAGGCGGATCGTCCGGACCAGGTCATCGGGACCAGCGTCTATGGACCCGCCGGACTGGATACGGATCGGACCGGGGCGGAATACGCCGCGATTTTTGCGGGGGATACTGTCCGCCATGAAATGAATATCCGCACGCTCAAAGGCAACCGCCGGCAGGTCGAGATCGTGGACGTTCCGCTGCGCGGTCCCACTGGCGAAGTTGAATACGTGCTCGCCATCGGACGCGACCTCACAGAATTCAGGACCGCGGAACGCGGCCAGGCATTGTTAGCCTCGATCGTCGAGAGTTCCGACGACGCCATCGTCAGCCTCGCTTTGGACGGCCGCATCACCACCTGGAATCAGGGTGCGCAACGCATGCTGGGCTATACGGCGGATGAAGCTATCGGGCATCTTCCGCATGAGATGTACGCACTGGAGTCACGCCGGAACGTTGCGAGGGAGCGCATCGAAGCGCTGTTCGCCGATCTAAAAACAGGGCCGGGGATTGTTCGGCATCTGGACGTGCCGCTACGCCGAAAGGACGGCAGCCACGTTGAAGTATCGCAGGTAGCGTCGGGAATTTATGATCCGTCCGGCAAGGTGGTCGGCATGTCACTCATTATTCGTGACATCAGCCGCCGCCGGCGCGCCCAGCGCGAGCAGGCGCTGCTGG
>DAHVFB010000185.1 GCA_027317185.1 Deltaproteobacteria bacterium | reverse complement strand
GGACAAAGTGGCCGAGTACCGCGCCGGTCGCGACAAGTTGTTCGGGTTTTTTGTCGGTCAGGTGATGAAGGCGATGGGCGGCAAGGCCAATCCCAAAGTGATCAACGAGATCCTGCGCAAAAGTTTGCAGGGGAATTGATCTCCAACGCTGATTGCCGGGATAAGGAAGCCCTGCCAGGCCAATGAAAGGCGCTGCATACTGGCAGCGCTCAGCGGCGCGGCCCGCGACAAAATGGGCGGCCAATTCGGCCAATCCAAGCGAGGCGATAATGGCCGGTAACGAAAAACTCGATCTGGAAAAAGCCCGGCGAGTCGCGCAGGGCGTGATGGGCGACGTCGCCTCGGCGCTGCATATTCAACTCTGTTACATCGGCGACCGGCTGGGAATTTTCAAGGCGATGATGAACGCCGGACCGCTGAGCATCGATGCGCTGGCGGCGGCCAGTGGGGTTGATCGGCGCTATCTGCGTGAATGGGCCGCAGCGATGGTGGCAGCGCAATATGTAGATTACGACAAGTCGGCGCAGACCTATTTTCTCGCCCCCGAATACGCGGCGGCGCTGGCCGACGACCAGTCGCCATTTTTCGTCGCAAGCTACTTTCAGACCGCGCAAGCCGCGGCCGCGATCGCACCGCGCGTGGCCCAGGCATTCAAAGACGGTGGCGGCGTCGATCAATCGGAGTATCCGCCCTCATTATTTGAAGCTTTCGAGCGGAATTCGGGCACCCGCTACCGGCATAAGCTGGTGCGCAAGTGGCTGCCCGCGATGCCGCAGGTGGTTCAAGCCCTGGACCACGGCGGAATCATGGCCGACGTCGGATGCGGCGGCGGACGAGCGGCAGTGATGATCGCGCAGGCGTTTCCAAACGCGCGTGCAGTTGGCGTCGATGTGCATCCGGAATCGATCGCACGCGCACGCGAGCTTGCGGCGCACCGCGGGGTAGCCGACCGGGTTACTTTTGAAGTTGGCGATGCGGGCAGTCTGCCCGCCGAAAAGTTCGATTTCGTTTCAACCTTCGATGTGGTGCACGACGCGGTCGATCCCGCGGGTCTGATGCGATCGATCCATAATGCGATCAAGCGCGATGGCACCTACCTGGTCCAGGAGATAAATGTCTCGGACCAACTGACGGAAAATATCAGCACGCTCGGCAAGCTGGGCTATTCGATCAGCACGTTGTATTGCCTGGCCACTTCGCTTGCTCACGAGGGCGCTGGATTGGGAATCGGCATGGGTGAAGCGAAAGCGCGGGAACTCGCGGCGAGCGCCGGTTTCTCGCAATTCCGCCGCCTGCCGATTAAGGACGAAGTAGCGATCCTGTTCGAAATCCGCCCTTAACGCGGTCTGTTGTTACGAAAGCCCCGCATCAGGGCCAACTCCGCGATTCCAGCCCATCCGTCATTCTGAGCGCAGGGAAGAACCCCGGGACTTCCGGATTACTGCGTAATTGGCGGCTCGGAGAGGTGCACCATGTGCACCGCAGATTGCAGTCCCGGAGGCGAATCGAGAGCCGACATCTCTTCCGCGCGCCGTAAAGCGTTTTGTTCCAAACGTGCTTCAAGCACCGGCGAGGGAGGAATTCGATGAACGATCTCGCGGCAGGTTTCTTCCTCGGCGCGGGCCAGCACGATATCGCGCATCTGGAGCAGGTTCTCCGCTGAGTTAATTGCAATATCCATCATGGAAAAGGCCGGCATTATCGTAGCCGCGTAGCGGGATCCATCGGCCTCAATCAAGTCCTGACCGTCATGAGTGGAAACCATCCTGACCTGAACGCCCACCTGCCACGCCGCAACTAGCAACAGATAGTACGCTTCATAGTGCACGACGGAGCCATAGACGACCGCATCCGCGCCTAACATCCGGCCAAGCTCCTGGGGCGGCACCTTGCTGAGCTTTTCGGGCGTATCGATGCCACGGTTCTTGAGCACGGCGTCCACCGCGCCCATCGGTATCAGGATAAATTCGCGTTCAGATAGATAGCCATGCAACGATCGGCGCAGGCGCTGCGAGTCGGTCCATGCCCATTCGGCACGCTCGGTCCGGTTACGATGGGTAAGCGGAATTTTATCGACCACAAAGTTCGCGCTGCCGCGATCCGCGAACGGCAGTATTGCGATTCGGGCCGGTGGATTCTGTTTGAACTCGGGCGACGACTTTACTTTGAACCCGCCAGGATCAGTTTCAACTATCCGATCGAACATCGTTTTACGACCATGAGTCTCAACGTCGTGCTCATGCTGAAAAAAAGGCCGCGACTCGTAGTTGTTATTAGCGGCGCAAGCGCTGAGGAAAATGGATAGGACTACTGGCAGACACGATCGAATACGCATATCCAACTCACCTTTTGACCGCTAATAACAACCGTGGCAACGGTCAAAGCATGTGAAGAATCGTCTGGCTAAGTACCGTCCAATCTGAACAAAGCGAGCATCGTGCCAAGAGTTTTTAAAGAGCGAACAAACTTATGTTTCTTCGAGGAAAAAGCTATTTTTTTCGGTACTGCAAGTGAGCGCCGCTGGAACCCGATTAGTCCGCACTTTGTAAATACTACGCGATAAACCTGAAACCGTATCGATTCGGCGATCTGCGCCGTTGATCACCGTGACCCTCTCAGGCATGGCGCTGAGGTTTTCGTCACCCTGCGTGAAAACCGGCTGCTTTCCTCCATCTTTCTGTCCCTGGCGGGAGAGATAAGAGTGAAGGGCAGACTGTGAAATTTTTTTTTCCCAACCGCCTCTAGAAATCAATATTGCGCATCGCAGCCGCAGGATAACGTTCGCCGGCAGTAACCCCGCGTGGTGCGATCCGGTTCAGACGTTCGATTTCCGCTGGAGAGAGCGCGATTTCAACTGCCGCTGCGTTTTCTTCGAGATACTGGCGGCGCTTGGTGCCGGGTATCGGAACGATGTCCTCGCCCTGCGCCAGCACCCACGCCAGCGCGAGCTGGCCCGGGCGGACGTTCTTGTCCGCCGCCATCTGCTGTAATTCGCGCACAATGTTCAAGTTATGGTTTAGGTTATCGCCCTGGAAGCGCGGCGAGATGCGGCGGAAGTCGGAGCTTTCAAGTTGATCGAGCGAGGCGATCCTGCCAGTCAGAAACCCGCGGCCCAGCGGACTATAAGCTACAAATCCCATACCCAACTCGCGGATGGTAGGCAGGATTTCGCCTTCCGGCTCGCGGCTCCATAGCGAGTACTCGGTTTGCAGCACGGTGATCGGATGAACGGCATGCGCGCGGCGAATTGTGTTCGGCGAGGCCTCGGACAAGCCGAGATAACGCACCTTGCCCTGCCGCACCAGTTCAGCCATCGCGCCGACCGTCTCTTCGATTGGCGTCTGCCGGTCGACGCGATGCTGATAATAAAGATCGATATGATCGATGCCGAAGCGTTTGAGCGAGGCGTCGCAGGCCTCGCGCACGTATTCGGGCCGGCCATCGGGATCCATTGGTTTGCCATCAGGCCCACGCCGGTTGCCGAACTTGGTCGCGATCACAACCTGATCGCGAACCCCCTTGAGCGTTTTTCCAAGCAGAATCTCATTGGTGAACGGCCCGTACACGTCGGCGGTATCGAAGAAGTTGACGCCAAGTTCAACCGCCCGATGAAGGGTCGCGGCCGCTTCATTCTCATCGACCGAGCCATAGGCCCACGACATGCCCATACAGCCGAGCCCGATCGCCGAAACCATCAGATCACTGTTGCCCAGACGCCGCAACTTCATGACCAATTCCTCTACCCGGAGGCGCTCAAAGTGGAGCGCGATCCACTCAGTTAAAAAACCATCGATCGTCCGCCATCGATTAGGATGTCAACCCCATTGATAAAGGACGAATCATCCGAGGCCAGGAACAACGCCAGCTTCGCGACGTCCTCGGGGTAGCCCATACGGCCGAGCGGGGTGTCGCGCGCGTCGCGCGCAAAATCGGGGTCCTTGAGCAATTCTTCGGTGACCGGCGTCACGATCAAGCCGGGGCTGATCGAATTGGCGCGAATTCCGTGTGGCCCGCCTGCGCCGGCGAACTGCATCGTCAAGGCGATCACGCCCCCCTTGGCCGCGCTATGGGCGGTCTGGGGAAGGAATTTAGTCATTCCGCACTGACCGGCGATCGAAGCGGTATTGATGATCGATCCGCCACCGCGCTTGATCAGATGAGGCCACGCGGCGCGGGTCACGAAAAATACGATGTCGAGTTCGTTGCGGATGGTGTAATGCCAATCCTCAGCGCTGGCGGTCTGAAACGGGCCGATTTTCGGCGAGGATGCGTTGTTATAGAGAATGTCGA
>DAHVFB010000184.1 GCA_027317185.1 Deltaproteobacteria bacterium | reverse complement strand
GATTCACTCAACGACATCGGCGCAACGAGCCAGCCGTCCTCCACGCCGACCTGATTCGGGACTCGGGTGGCGCGCGCGCGTTACCCGGATATCGGAAAGAGGCAGCTTTCGGTATGCGGCTGCCTCGGCGACGGTCCACTACCCTACCCTTCGCGGACGGCTCGGGCGGTTAGCTCAGCGGTAGAGCATCGGCCTTACAAGCCGGGGGTCGCTGGTTCGAAACCAGCACCGCCCACCAATAAAATCAGGCACTTTTTGCGATTCTGGTGGCCGTGAGCCATGGATTGTGCCCAATTTTGCGCCCTCCCCTTTTGAAAGCTTTCGGGCGGAACGCAGCAAATCAGGGGTGCGACGCCCGAAATCAGGGGATGCTTGTCGAAAATCTAGGGATGGCTGCTGTTTTTCGGAGGGCAATTGAGGCGGTCAGGATCGCGTCTTCTGCGAGGCCGTCGATTGCGCCCAATCGTGTGCCCACGCAAGGTCAGAATTTCGTCCGTCCAGGACTGCAATCGCATCGCGCTTGGCCTGGGTTCTGATATGACTGTATCGCTCAAGCATCCGCTTGCTTACATGACCGGCTAGTGACTTGATGGTTTCCTCGCTGACGTGAGGATTCTCGGCAAGGCGCGAAATGAAGGAGTGCCGACAATCGTGCCAGCGGTACCGGACTCCAGCCTCCCCGAACGCGAGCCGCCAAGCCTTTTTCCATTCGCCGATCGGTTGGTCCAGGCTAACGTCCCAGATGTAGGGCTTGCGGGCGTCGCCTCCAAGGCCGACCCGATGGCGCGGAAAGACGTAGCTGCACTCCTCCGCGTTCGGAAATCGCGAGAACCAAAGACTCAGAACAGCGCACGCGCGGGAAGTGAGAGGAACCAAACGACCGGTCCCCGCGTCGGTCTTGGACTTTGGGACGGTAAGCGCGCCTTGGTGGATCGTTCCCTTTTCCCAAACTAGAGAAAGATCGCTCCGGGTGAGCGATCTCAATTCGGAAGCGCGCAGGCCCGTATCTATGGCGAGTATGAACAGAGGAAGTAGTGCGGGTGAGCGGCTAGCGGCGATCGCGGCCAAGAGCTTTTGCTCGTCCTCAGCGCTGATCGCACGCCCCACGTCGTGCCGCTCTGGCAATTTCTTGATTCCTCGCCGTTCAAGCTCGTCCAGAACGCCGCCCCAAAAGCCCTTGGACTTCAAGATGCCTCTGAGCGCGGCGATCTCGTAGTTGACCGTGCGCGGCGCAAGACCTTCGGAAATTCGCTTACTTCGCAACCTCAGGACATCATCGGCTGTAAGATCGCAGATCAGGCGCTGTCCGAACTCGACGGTAAGCGTCGCAACATGGTGCTGGAATCTTTCAAGGCTCTTCGGCGCCAAGGTATTCTTTGACGCCAGCCATTCACGCGCCGCGATTCCGAACAGTGGCGTTCGGTCGCGCTTCGGGATGCGGTTGACCGCCAGTTCCAACTCCCGGCGGCGCGCTCGTTCGGCTTCTCGGGCGACAGTCTTCGAGTTGGTTTTCGCAGAGTCGCGGATCAACTGTCCTTGAAAGAGGAACTTGTACCAGTACGTCTGGCCTCGTTTGTAGACGCTCATAGCCTGCTCCTTCGCCCCTCGACCTATTGTGCAGAGCTTGCCTGCGCAAGGTAGCGGCGAACTTCGGTATCCAGCACGACTACTCGCCGCCCGAGATGCGCGGCCTTGAGCCGGCCGCGCTTGACCTCCAGACGGATGAACGGCACCGAGACGCCGAGGCTGCGGGCTAGCTCGTCTAGGGTCCAGCCGAGTTTTGGGGTACTCAGCCTCTCCGAATCTGCCCGTTGAGCTTGGGAACTGACTTGAACTACTGACATGATGACAACACCTCGATCCATTGAGTGCGACGGTCATTTACCCGTCGTCAAGCTGGATCATAGACGAATTCTGATGTAATTGTCAAATTCCATAATTTCGTCATATGGATGGACGGATTTCACGATTCGATCAGCAGGCGCAAACGCAAGAGCCGGACCCGTGCTGCCTGTTCGGAGACCTGGCAACGTCTCATAATCCGTGCGACCACGGCGCGGCCGGGATCTGAATCGATGTTTAGTGGGAACTTGCTCCCGTCGCGCATCGCGATCTCACCGGCCATCACGAGTGCGTATGACCGCGGCATCAGCAGCGCCCCGCTGATGTACGCTGCCTGCCATTCCATCCAATCGTTCTCCGGGGCGGTCACGATGGTGTCGCGGTGGCAAGTCCATGATGGCGCGGCAGGTTCGCGTGGCGCTTCTGGCCCGGACTTTCTCCACAGCGGAGCGTGAAACCAAACGTGGCCATACTCATGTCCCAGAGTAGTTCGGAGCCGGTTTTTGTAGCGCGGATCCGAGAGCCTTTTCGCAATCAGTACCTTCGGCTTCCGGTCGAAAAAGAAGTCGGTATGTCCGTCTTCTTCCTGCGGGAGGTCGGCGTACATGTCGAGATCATCGGCCTCGGCCTCGATCATGCGGATCAGGTCATCGGTCGGGACCGGGAGTCTGAAGCCGCCGGAGTGCTGGTCCATGAACTCCGCGATGATTTGCTCGCATCGCTCGTCAAGCTCTTCGGTCTTGAAGTAGAGACGCTTGATTGGGCGTCCGAGCGGATCGCGAAGCAGCTTCATTTTCGCTTGCCGGCCGGTTTAACTCCCAGCGCCTTGCGGAACGCGCGGTACGCGGCTTCGACCCGCGGCTGGTCGGCCTCGGTTTTCACGTCCGGGGGCTGGCGGTTCGCATGAAAGTACAGCACATCGGGCGAGATGCCGACAATCTTCGCGAGCTGCTCGATCAGATGGTCGTCGGGCGGGTAGCGGTGATCGTGCTCGACGGCGTTGAGGTAAGGCGGATCGACGGGCCGGCCGTCTTCACGCCTTAACCGGGCGGCAACTTCTCTCTGGGTGAGCCCCGCCTTTTTGCGAGCGTCCCTGAGCACCTGGCCAAACGTCTTCATTCCAATCGATCAGCGCGAAACTATCGCCGCCTCCTGATCGCTGAAGGGTACCAGAGTCAGCATGAAATGTCATCGGAAATCTGAAATATAATAATTGTCTAATGCGAAGTGAATTCGCCCACGTCCCGCCGATCGACTCTCCGCGTAGGTCCGATCAGCGAGCGAGTATCCGTCGGGCGAAACCGTCGTCGCATCAGAGACGCCGTGTGTGTATTGCCAAACGGTCGTCTCGGGCTTGAGGAACACGCGGAGTGCATTGCGGTTGGCTTGCGATGGGTTCTCCCAATAGGCCCGGATCGGGTTCCAACCATCGCTCAAACCTTCCTCGTAAGCGTTGCCGTTCTGGGAGACGATCGCGGATACGCGTTCCGGATGCTTTAGGGCAATCCTCAAACCCACGGGCGCGCCGTAATCGAAGATGTACATCGCATACCGTTTCAACCCGACCACCTCGGTAAAGCGATCGATCACGTCGGCAAGATTTTCGAAGCTGTACTTAAACTTATCGCGGGGCGGCAGGTCCGATTGACCGAAGCCTGGCAGGTCAGGCGCCACGAGGTGAAAGCTGTCGGCGAGAAGTGGAATCAAATCGCGGAACATATGCCCGGCGGTGGGAAACCCGTGCAACAACAACAATGTTGGAGCGTCCTGCTGGCCGGCTTCACGATACGAGATCTTGAGGCCGCCAATATCGGCGGCGCGGTAGTATATCCGCGGCATGAGAAACCTCCTATTCAAGGTGACTAAGTAACCTGATTGATGACTGTTATCAGGTTACTATCAGATCGGCCCCCTGTCAAGACCGCGTTAGGGGTTACGATGAATAGAGCAGGTGACCTTAGTCTGCTAGACTGAATTGGAGGAGCGGCATTTAACGCTCAATGACCACGAACGACACTCGTCCACCTGCGATGTTCATCGCCGGGGATCCAAGCCTCGACTTTCTAAATTCAATCGGCACGCCGGTCGACACGGCGGTCGACTGGCTGGCAGATGGAGAGGACCTTATGGCTTGGCTTGAACGAGCTGAGCTTGTACCGCCCGAGGCCGGCGCAACAATACGCGCGAATTGCGTTCCAGGAGACCTCGACGCCGTTGCTGCCCAAGCGCGCGCCCTTAGGGAATGGTTTCGCGCGTTCGTGGTCGCGCACAGGGGCCATTCGTTGGGGCCAGACTCGCTACACGAACTTGAGCCCTTGAATAGAATACTCGAGCGCGACGATGCGTATGGGGCAATAGCGATTAGGCCAGTCGATGCGCCCGATCAGTTGACCACGTCCGGACTTGAATGGCGCACTCTACGCCGCTGGCGTAGGCCGGACTCCCTACTCTTGCCGATCGCGCACGCAATCGCGAACTTGCTTACGTCCGAGGATCTTTCTCGCGTAAAGGCATGCGAAAAATCTGCTTGCACGCTCTTCTTCCTCGATAGGACTCGCGGACAACGCCGCCGTTGGTGCAGCATGACTCTCCGCGGGAATCGCGCCAAACAAGCGCTCCATCGTTCCCGCGTAAAGCGACGGAAGCGGCCG
>DAHVFB010000183.1 GCA_027317185.1 Deltaproteobacteria bacterium | reverse complement strand
GAATTACGGGCTGGTGACATCTGTGCTCCACATAAATTCTGCCCCAGTCATGTAGCATTCGCTACTAGACTGTACTCGTAACGCAAGAAGCAATTCAGGCTAGCCAGCCTGGCACAATCAATTATGGCTATGACGCGGATAGCCGCCGGGCCTCGACCACGATAACTGGCAGCGGGAGTACGCCAACCTATAATTACTCTTACGACCCGGACAGCGAGCTGACTGGCATCAGCGGGGGACCGTTGCCGGTAAATGTAGTCTACGACAGCGATGGTCGGCGCACTAGCCTCACGGTTGGGTCAGTGACGACCAGTTACGGACCCTACGATGCCGACTCGCGCCTGCCGACGATGACTTTCACGGCTAACGGCAATTCGCTCGGACAACTTACCTATACTTACGACGATGACAGCCGGGTGATCGGCGAGGGTGGCAGCCTGGCAAGCCTTAACCTGCCAGCGTCTGAAGGACCGAACACGTACTATGGCACCAATCAGATTTTGAAATGGAACGGACTCATACCTGCTAATGGGCCCGACCAGGCCAACAATCTGATAGAAGATCCGACCAACAATGCGATGTTCTCGTGGGACTCGCGCAACCAACTCGCCGGGATAAGCGGGGGGCCGGCGAGTTCGTTTACGGGCAGCTACGACGCCGTTATGCGCCGCTATAGTCAAATGACGGCATATGGCGGTACAACCCCGTATCTGCATGACCAGAAGGACGTCGCGCAGTCGAGCACGACCAATGCGCCGCCCAATCCGATCAACAATTACCTGGCGATACCGGGCACCGGCGAGGTGCTGGCGTTCACGACGAACAGCGGCACCTATGTACCGCTGCACGACCGGCTGGGCTCGACCATCGGGCTGGTGAACTCGTCGAATGTGTTGCAGACCCAGTACACCTACGATCCGTTCGGCAACGTGACGACGGTCGGGCAGGCGAGTCTGTATCCGTACCTGTTCGCCGGGATGGAGCTGGATTCGAGCGGGCTCTACCATACGCAATCGCGCTACTACAGCCCAACGTTCGGGCGGTTCCTGTCGGCCGACGCGGGGATGCCGCCGAATGCGTTCAGCTATGTTGGTAACGACCCCGTCAATGCGATCGATCCGAGCGGCATGACGGCGGAATTTGTCTCGGGCGCGACCGGTATGAGTCCTCCGCCGGATGGTGCGCGCGGGGTGGCCGATGCGCAACCCGAAAGCGGTGGACTGGGCGGCGCCGTGTTGGCGTTCACGACCAGCAGCAACGGCACGGCCAACACCTATGAGCCGATCCAGGACGGGCAGGGCTCGGCGATTGGGCTGGTGAACTCGTCGAATGTGTCTCCGTGCGGTGGCGGCGGTAACGGCGATACGGTCAGGGCAAACTCTCTGGGACACATTCCTTTCTACGATCGTCCGGGCTGGGGTTACAATTATTGCGACTCCGGCAATTATTCAGGTAAACCTACAAGTCTGACTGATGCATGTTGCGAAGCTTACGATGAATGCTACGCAAAAGCTTATCTCTCTGGAAACGACGTATCGGTTTTGCACCCTGGCCGAGATATCGGGTCGGCACCAGCGGATTGCGACGCTTCGTTATGCGCGTGTACTACGGGTCAAACGGACAATCCACCAAGTCTTGATCCATTACGAGCGGATCGCGTACGCGGCTGGGCACTTCCGATTCGTTCCAGCCAAAGCCGCCGACTCCACCTTTCGGGGCAGGCTTACGTGAAAATGCTTCTCAGCCACGGAACTTACCTCGTTTGGTCTCTATCGACCGGACACAAATCTTAGACTTTGTGGATGACGCCGTGACCACGGCTCAAAGCGGAGGTGGCGGAGCCTCATCGAGTTTGCCCCAGGTGGGGCAAACTGTACCGAAACGGCCACTTCAGGGCACATTTCGGGCCGAAAAACCTAAGGTTTTCTGGGCTTTCTTGGGGGGTTCAAATCCCTTCCGCGCGGGCACTTTTTCTTCTGTAGGTCAAAGGCTTTTGTGGCCGAGCGGCGTCCATGGGGCAAACGTGGCGCAAGCTCCCCCGGTTCCACAAAAGCTGCCGTTTCACGCAACGTGGAACATGCGTTCGAGGGAACAATCTTTTGAAAGGGAGTGCGAGGCAGCGCCTCCGAAAAAAGCCTGGAGTTTATGATGTCAGGGGAAAGTCAAATCACATTTGACCTTTGCATGACAATAAGACCCCTGAAAGTCGCGGGTTAGCCGACGAGGCGATCGTATTCGGCGTGGTTGCCGATCCAGAACCACAAAATTCCGCCCTCGACATCAATGCCGAGGGTGCGATGGTGAAGGCCGACTCGGCACGACCAGAACCGGCCCACGCGCTTGAGCTGAAGGGAGGGGTGACGTGAATCATCTTTGAGAAGGCGGTACTTCTCATCCGCCAAGCGCCGGACTGCCGGTCGCAGACCCCGGTACGAGGCCCAAAACTTCGGAGAGGCGAAGTGCCTCAAAACTCGGTGGATTTTCCCGCCGCGTGGTCGCGAAGGGTTTCATCGGCAAGCGCGTCGAGTTTCCCTGCTTTTACGTCTCGCTCGATCTGACGATCCCATGCAGCCGCATCAAACTCAGCGAACCACTGCCGAAACTCTGCGAGATCCTCAGCCGACAGACCGGAGACTCTCTTCTCGAGGGCTTCGAGTTTACTCATAGAAGAAAGAATACCATCTTCTCTTTTCGCGGGCGAACACCTCTCCTAGCAGCAACCGCCGACGCGTGCCCTCCGGGAACAAGCCGCTATTGTGCGGGTCACGCCGAAGGCCGAAGAGATACTCGGGAGACCCGGTAACAATCATCTTTTGATCGGAAATCGGCTCGAGGACGGCAAAAGTCGTTGTGCCCAATTTTGTGCCCTACTGTACCCAAAATCGTGCCCTACGCGCGTACCGCCGCTGATCATATGATGGGGGTCGGTAGCATCAATCAAAGTGCCGTAAGTCCTTGTGCCCCAGTGGTTTTGCTGATTCCGGGTATTATGGAATGATACCGATTAGTCTCGGCGTTTTGGAGCTGGAATACACTTCGTAATCAGCAGGTCGTCGGTTCGAATCCGACGGGTGGCTCCAGAAACTCCAATAAAATCAATAGCTTATGACGATGGCCGAGCCGCTGAATCGGCGTTCGTCATTCTGTGTCCACGCCGTGTCCACAACTCGGCGCACGACATTTTCAGTTAGAACGGTACGCGGTGTAAGATTCGGTCCATGAGTGATCATTCGGGAATCCCGCTCGCGATGGATTTTTTCGCTGATATGGCCGAGCTCGCTCGGCAAGAACTACTCGCGTCTGGTTACACCGTCGATTCCTCTCGAAAGCCTGATGAAATCGTCATGAGCTACTTCAATGTCCTCTGGCGCCGGATAAACGTCAGGCCGCGGACGGTTTTTATCGCGAAGGACCTCAAGTGTCCGGCAGATCTCCAAGCTGGCTTCGATCTCGTTCGCGCCAAGGCCCAAAAGGGCGAGGACATCAGACCGCATCAAAGCCGGAAACTCGCGGATCTCGACTTCGACGATGGACTCTTGAATGACTGGGGCATCAATCACCTGCACTTGGGAACATCTCTCGAATCCGACGGCTTTGTCACCCGCACCGGCCCGGTGCTTTTTGCGCGCGTCACGGCCGATGAGTTCTATTGCGTCGCAGTCATGGAGCACGGCAATTGGTCGAAACAGCAGTTGCTTGACATCATTCATGACAACTGGCCCGCGTCAATCTCTCGTTCAACGCTCCGAGGCGTAGGTCTGGAATGGCAGCCCACTGACGATGACGTGCGTAAACTCCGTGCGGCCGGCGTCACCGTCATCACTCAGCGTCCCGACGGTACCATTCACTTTCCGCCAGGCGGTGGTGTCGCGACAGACCGCACGAGCATGTCAGTGGTCAATAGGGTAATCGGCTGGAGAACGCTCTGCTCTCGGCTTGAGGAGGAAACGACGCGAAAGCTGGATGACCTCCTGCAGGAAGCAACCCGCCTCGGTGTCGAATTGCGTCCCCCTCTAAGGTTCCATCTCAAGATTTCAGGCGGCAAAACGCGAGCTGTCGAAGAGGCCTCACAGGCCTTCGTCGATTTCGGCCCTGCCTTGGCTGTAGAAAAAATCGCCGGAGCTTTCGTTCAGGCGCTCTCCTCCTGAGCTCCGGCCCCTGTATTTTGCCAAACCCGATTCGTTCGGGGTTGCGACAGTTCCTCAGCCCTCCATCCTTCACGGCGTACACCGATGCAGACCGCGTATCTCGTCCCAGCGCACCCGGTCTGCATCGGTTAGGCGTTCGGAATCTAGTACACGCTGGCGCGGAAGTTGCTGCCCGCTACACATCAACGAGCACGAATTTCACAACCAGTGCTCGACCGCTAGCAGCGAGGCGTCAGCATGGAAGGCAGCGTCTATCTCAAAGCGCGGCAGGAATGGGACGAGCGGTACGCTGATCTGGTTCTCGGCAAACGGAACTGGCAGATCATCGCCGCCGGCATGATGGCCATCACGCTGGTGCTGGCCATCGGGATGGTCTGGGTCAGCACGCGAAGCA
>DAHVFB010000182.1 GCA_027317185.1 Deltaproteobacteria bacterium | reverse complement strand
CGTTTGCGCCGCGCCCTGTTCTTTCAGGTCGCAGCCGATCACCTTGGCGCCCTCTTTGGCAAACAAGATCGCCGCCGCGCGTCCCTGCCCGCCGCCAGTGCCGGTTATCAGTGCGATTTTACCGTCAAGTCGTCCCATGATTTGCTCCTTCCCTCAATTTCCTACCGCTGTTTGCCAAATGCCGCCGCCGCAAGCAGGTCGACCTGCCCGATATCGGGTACGCCCGGAATCAATACCAATTCGTCGCAGCCAACCTGTTCGAGTCCGGCGATTCTCTCGGCAATCTGTGTTTCGCTCGACAGGATGCCAGCCGCTACCTGGTCGGCATACGGACCGGCAAATCCGTAGTAGTCGCGGACGTTATGCTGCGCGCCGCGTAACGCGTCGGACCCGAGCGCGAAATACAAAAGCGCAAGCATGCGCGGCTTGTCCTTGCGGCCAGTCGCGGTCCAGGTTGATTTGAATTGGTCGGCCGCCTGCTGAAAGCCTTCGGGCGTGGCGTTGCCACCCATGATCCATCCATCCGCGATTCGCGCGGCGCGTTTGAAGGCCGGCTCGGAGTGTCCGCCGAGAATCACCAGCGGTCCGCCCTTACGTTTGGGCGTGGGCCCGATTGCGCCTGCCATGCCGCGCGATTCGCCGGCCCAGATTTGACGCATCTCGGCGAGCTGGCGATCGAGCGCTTTGCCGCGGCCGTTGAACTCCGCGCCGCTGGCGCTGTAATCGTCAGTGCGCTGGCCGACCGCGATACCGAGTTCGAAGCGCCCGTTCGAGAGCGCATCGAGGGTTGCGATCTGCTTCGCGAACAGGGCGGTATTGGTGCGGATTGGGCCCAGAATGATCGTGGTTATCAAACGGATGCGTTCGGTAACCGCCGCCGCCGCTCCGAGCGCGATCAGAGGCTCGTAACTGCCGTAGACGATCCGATCGATCACCGCCAGGCTTTTGAAGTTGCGCGCTTCCGCCCGCCGCGCCCATTCAATTACATTTTTCCCTTCGACATTGGGGATATGGGTGGGAAGTCCGATCCCGACGTCCATCTGCTTGCTCATACTTTTCTCCGATCTATCGGTAAGGTTCCGCCTATTGAGCGACTAATTCAGCGAAAGGTCAACGCGTGCGGTTTTGCTGCGATCGGCGATTCCATTCGCATCAAGCTTAGGTGCGGCGATCACCAGCCGCGACCGATCGATGGTCTTGCTCAGGAATGTTTGAACGGCGGCGGCACGTGCCTCGGCCAGATTGCGCAAGTCCTGATCGGTCACCTTGGTGTTAGTGATAATGAGTTTCTTCATCTGATCGGGCGGCAGCGACTTAGCCACTCCCACCAGTTCGCGCGGTTTGGGAAAGTCCGCGGCTTTATAAACGCGCGTGAGATAGCGGCCGTATTCGTCGGGCGTAAGCTCGACTTTGTCGAGATCGGTGTCGCTCGGGCCGCCTTCGGATTTGACTTTCTGCCGCTTGATCGCGTCGAGCAGGATCGCATTGCGCAAACCGCTGCGATCGACGCTGGGATCGACCCGCCCGGTGATTTGCAACTTCACCGCCGGACGCTGCTTGAGCGCTTTAGCTAAAGTCGTCAGCTTGTTTTTGCTGGCCGCGGTTAAGGTGGCGAAACCAGGATCGAACGCGATGAACGATAGCTGTTGGTTATCGGAGCCGCCGATCGCGGAGGCCAGCAGCGAGAACGGCGCAGTGACCGCGTTCATGATTATGGTCTTGAATGCGCTCACGATCATCTTGCCCAGGCTGAACTCCGGATCGGACAGAGATCCCGAAACCGGCACATTGAGGTTAATTCGTCCTTGCGGGTCCTTCAGGATTGAAACCGCCAGCCGCAGCGGTAGATTGGTCGCGGTCGAATTGTTGACGTGTTTGCCGAAAGTCAGTTGATCGAGCCGGATATGATTGTGAGCCGTTAGCTTTTCATCTTTGAGCAGATAGTGAACGTTAGCGGTCAAGGTGCCGCCGGTTATTGGATAGCCGGTATATTTGGTCGAGTAGGTGGAGAGTCCAGCCATCTCGATATCGTTCGCCTTGGCTCTGATGTCCAGCGAGGCCAGTGGTGCGAGTGGACTCATGGAGCCGCTGATCCTGATCGGCGAAGTACGATTGATCTTCCCTTCGATCAGGACGTCGGCAGGAGCGGTATCGCGACTCCCGAAAGCGCCAATATGGCCGCCGATCTGACTTAAATTGGCGGAGTAGTTAGGCCTGATGAAATTGTCCGAATAATCGATCCGGCCAGCGTGCAAGGTAGTCCCGCCGATCTTGAAATCGGTTTCAAGCGGACGAGCCGCCGGAACATTCGATACGCCGCTTGGAGCAGGCGCGGCGGCGGCATTATGGGCGCGAGTCAGCGAGACCGGGGCGGCGTTCGGATTGGTCATGATGTCGTTCAGGTTGAGCCGTCCATCGTGGTTGAGGATTACGCGCGCATAAAAGTTGGACAGGGCTATCGATCCGACGTGCGCACGGGGCGATCCTTTTCCATACCCGACATCGATATGCCGCGCATCGAGCGAGTACCATCGAAGAAAACTGTCGCCCGTCACTTTGTCGAGCACCTTGACCCCACCCAGGAGCGCATCGCCACGATAATTCGCTTGAATTTGGTTCGCCTGCTCTTGCGCCCATAGCTCGCCATTTGACGTAAGCGCAGCGCTGGCGATGGTCGCGTTAAACGATGACGTTATCAGCGGGTCGATCGGCGCAAGATTCAGCATGTGGGTGTCGATATGAAGTTTGGCGCGCAGCGGTTTAACCGCCGCATCGCCCGCCACATTGAAACTGCCGCGGCGATTCACCTTGCCATCGACGATCAGATTAAAAGGCTTCGCGAGGTTCTCGGTGACGTCCTTCAAATGGATATTGAGCGGCGTAACCATCATCGTGACGCGCTTCGGTCCTGAATGG
This sequence comes from Deltaproteobacteria bacterium, assembly GCA_027317185.1. GTDB lineage: Bacteria > Desulfobacterota > Binatia > Binatales > Binataceae > JAJPIG01. Next base: position 1,633 of record DAHVFB010000182.1, on the reverse strand, counting down.
TCCTCCAGGTTCAGCGTGGTATTCTCAAGTGCGACCGAAGCGATGCGGTACTGCCATGCGCCCGCCGCCGCGGGCGTGCTCGCGGCCGAGGATGTTGCTGTCGGCTGCTGGCCCGCGGCTGTACCCGGCCCGGTTGATGGCGATGGCGGATTCCGATTGCCGTCAGGAATCAGCGCCAGCAGATTCAACTGGCCATGCGGTCCGCGCTGCACCGCGAGATTTATTCCGTCCGATCGGACCTCATCGATGGTAGCCGTATGGGCCGAGAGATCGGCCTTCGCGATCGAGGTGCTGAACTGTTTCCACGAAATCGGTGTCTGATTATCCTTCACCGACTTCAGTTGCACATCGTTGAGCGAAAGCTTCGCGGAGTCGACCAGCAGGTTGGACTTTCCGCTTGCGAACAGGGTCCGCAGATTGGCCTGGAGCTGCAACTTTCCCGAGGTGAGTTGGTCGTTGGCGAATGCCTGGGGCAGCAGTGGCTGAAACGCGGGCAGATTTACCTGATCGAGTGAGATTTGCGTGCGCACCTCGGAAGCGGGCAGATCGAGCGTCCCTTTGGCGGCGGCGTTGCCGCCACCACCGAGAGCGGCCGTCATCTCGAATGATGCCGGCGTTTGCGAATTGGTCGCCAACTTTGTGAGTCCAACATGGACTGCATTGATCGCCAGCACCGCCGGTTTCGGATTGAGGCGATCCGTAATCTCAATCGAGCTGTTATTCAGTTGAAAATTATCCAGTATGAGAATGGCCGCGGATTTCGCCTTTGCGGCGGCTGCGCTCACTGCCGGAGGAACCGGCGCGGCCGACGCCGATTGAGCGGACTGTTTGCCGGAGACGCCGGCTAAAATGGCGGTTAAGTTCGTCGTCCGATCCGGATTGAGCGTCAGATGAGGGGTGAGGCCATCCACCTTGACTGCCGCCAGATGAAATAAATTTTCCAGCGGTTCCACGTCAGCCATTGTCATGTCGAAGTGTTTGAGTTCGAGCAGCTTCGCATCCGTACTGTCATTAATCGCCAGGTTGTCGATCGCAGCGTCGCCCGTCAGGCGAACCATCGGATGGTCCTTTTGCTCGATGAAAAAAACTTTGAGGCCGGCTGAAAGGGTTCCCTGCGGCAGCTTGATCGGAAGTTTCGCGGGCACGTAATCGAAATAACGATGCAGGTCGAGCTGTTTCAGGTTCAGATAGATGATCGATTCCCTGGTGGCGCCGAATGGCTTGCTAACGCCCGCGACACGCAGCGGGCTGCCATCGACGTTCATTTGCAGCAACGGTTGCACGAAAATGTTGATATCGGCGGGCAGGTTAGCGATAAACGGCAGATCAAGTTGCAGGCTTTCAATCCTATGGTGCTGTCCAGTGACCTTATCGTCGAGTTCGATTGTACCTTTATCCACCTGAATGTTGGCGACCGCGAAGCTGGTGGGTTTCTTGTTTGCCGGCGCATTCGGCGACGATTGCATCAAATCGGAGAAATTGAAGGTTTGCGGGGCGCTGCGCACGAGGTGAATTTTGGGGCCTTCGATCGTCACCTCTTTTATGATCGGAACGAGTTTGAAAACCGTTTTCCACGAAATCTGCAGATTGATTTGCGTGATATCGACGAACGGTTGCGGCGTGCCACGGGCCG
>DAHVFB010000181.1 GCA_027317185.1 Deltaproteobacteria bacterium | reverse complement strand
CCCGCGGATTCAGTGCAGACGGATAGCGATGAGCACGGTCGGCGGATGTTCGAACCCGGAGATGAGGTCTCATTCGAGCTGGTCCTGATCGGCCGCGCCCAGGAATTCTTCCCCTACTTCGTCGTCGCCCTGCGCGAGGTAAACCGGATCGGACGAGGCCGGCAGGCGATCGAGTTGCAACGCATCGACGCGATGGGCGCAGGCACTGGCCAAGCTCGAGTTGTGTACACAGCTTCGGAGAACCTGGTGCATGGGTCGGCTGATAGCATCAGCCTCGATGCGTGCGCCGGTGGGACGCCAGACAGTCCGCTAACGATCCAGTTTCTCACGCAGACGCGGCTCAAGCACGACGGCCGCTTCGGGCGGACGCCGGAATTTCAGATTCTGTTTCGCAGGCTGTTGGGCCGGCTCTCGTCGCTATCGAGATTTCATTGCGGTGCACCGCTGGAGGTGGATTTCCGGGAGCTTATCGACAATGCGGCCTCGATTCGCTTGCTTAGAGACGACACAAAGTGGACAAGATGGCAGCGCTACTCATCGCGCCAGGATCGCCGGATGGAATGGGAGGGAATCGTGGGCCGCGCAACTTACGAAGGTGACTTCGCCCCGTTCTGGAAGTTCCTCTGCTTCGGGCAATTCGTCCACGTCGGCCACGGCACCACATTTGGATTGGGGAAGTATCGGATATGAGCCTGACGGCTCCGGGGACTTGTTTTGCGTCTCACTTAGCTCAAGGTATGGCCGTATAATCGATTGTTATGGCCCGAACATCAATCAAATCAACCTCTGGACGTCGAAACGGGGCGCAAACTCGACCGGGTGGCCGCCCGTTGGAAGGTCTCCAAATCAGAAGTGTTGCGCCGCGCGATCGATGTTGTCGCCTGCGATCAACACGGCGAAACGCCGCCGCCGTTACGAGCTCTGGACGAATTGCAAAGAGTGTGAAGCTAACGAAGCCACGCACTGAAAAGTGGTCGCGCGAGGTCCGAGCCGAGCGCGAAAAGACGTCGGCTCGGCACGAATGGCTCAAGCGATAATTCATCTCGATACGAGCTTTCTGATCCGGGCGCTGAGTCCAAATTCCGGCCAAGATAAACAGTTGCGCGGCTGGATGGCGGATGGCGCCACGCTCGGCATGAGTGCCATCGGATGGACCGAGTTTCTATGCGGCCCTCTGGACCATCGGCAACTTGCCTTGGCGGCGGCGATTGTCGGGGAGCCTGAGCCCTTCGTTGCGGAGGATTCCGGTAAGACTGCGGAGTTGTTCAACCGTTCGGGCCGCCAGACCATCGAAGCATGGCGCTACGATTACAATCACCTCCGCCCCCACGGCAGCCTCGGCGCCTTGACCCCAAACGAGTTCGCGATGCTTAACGGACAGCAAACACAACCGCCACACCTGAAAGGGGAAAGGCAACCGGCGGAGATTCTGTCACGGAAAAACAAGCGATCTTTCACCGTCCGACTTCGTCCGGCATTTACGCGCTTATCTGTAACCTCGACCTATACCGGATTGGCCTCAACGACATCACCCGCCAACCAGTAGTGGGCAAACCCGACCGCGAACGGCGTGCGAAGGCTCTCATTCACGCTCTCGCCGCGACCCTCCTGAAGCCCGCGGGTGCCGCGCAACACGCAGAATCCCCACATCACCAACTGTGAGGGCGTTGTCGCGACATCCTCCAGTTCCTTGCCCGCTCCAACTGTCAGTCCGCTTCACGATGGCTATCGCGACGAAATTGGGAAAGTCGCGGCGGTGCTCAATGGCATCCGCAGCGACAGCGTTCAGGTCGTTCCATTCGACAGCCTTTCCGAAGGCGTCAAGGTGCTCGCCGATATCGCAAGCGCCCTCGAACTCCTGAATTAACGCCATGCCCAAGAAAACGAAATCCGTGGCACCCTCGCCTCCCAATCGGACGCCAGGCATTGCCCTCCTTGAAACCTCCGCGCCGGTCGCCGGAATTCCCGGCCCCGGCCGATGGCTGATCGCCGAGTATCAGCCGACGGCGCTTTTCTCTCTCAAAATGAGCCTCGCCACAAGTTCGGTCGGTAAGACATTGCTCATCCCTACGCCGTATGCGATCAAGATGGCGCTGGTGGACGCAGCCTTTCGCGCGGGCAACGCCGTGCCCGAATGCGAAGCCCTTTTGAAGGCGCTGGTCGTTATCGATGTTCGAATCGCGCCCGGTCTGCACGCTGTGGTAACCCATACATTTGTCAAGGTGCGCCAAGCGCCCAAGGTACCAAATCCACGGGAACCGTATATTCCGACAATCGCTTACCGGGAACTGGTCCATCATCCCGACGTGATGAGATGGGCCTTCGATCTTTCTGCATGCGACGATCTCGTCGGCGGCTGGATTGTTGAATTGCTCCCGCATATCTCCTACATCGGCAAGCGCGGCTCGTTCGTTCAGTTTCAACGCTGCTGCCGGCGGGTCGCATTGGGCCTCGAATTCACCCAGCCAGTCGCACGCCAAGGGCAATGGAGTCCTCCTCCTCGTGCACATATCGTCCCGCTCGACGACTTCGGTCCCGACGCCGACATGGCAACTCTAAGTTCCTACTCCAAAGGAAAGCCGAAACGTGATCGTCACCGCAAATTCGTCGAAACGATAATTCCACTGGGAATAGTGAATACTGGACCGGGATTCACGGAGTACGACAATGACTAGCTATCCGATCGACCGTCCTGACCACTTGACCCCATCATGGACAGCGTAATCCTCTCTGACTACGCCCTGAGGCTTGCCGAACCGGAGGGGCAACAGATCACGCGGTTGGATCTTCGGCTAATCCTTTCGCCCAGGGCTTGCTACACAGCACGGCGTCGAAGGTTGCGAGCTTCAGGCGATTGCGTCTTGCCAGATGGACCAGATGCGCATCCATAACATCCTTGCCGCTGGTGACCGAGGGCAACGATCCGGCGCGAGTACCGTCGCGGACGAACCGATGCGCGCGCATCCGCACGATCGCTTCGAGGGCCGCAATCGCATCCTCGAAGCACGCACCAAAGGCCGGACTAAGGCTGACCCTGAGAAAACCCATCTCGCTGACCGAGCTGGTCGCGAACGACTTGGCGCTCCCGAGCCATCGACTCGCCCTCACATGATCGGCGTGCGACTGCCATCCACACGCGATCAGGAAGTTCACATCGAGCAGATGACTCACGCAAGCTCGTCGAGCAGCACGTTGACGGTTTCGGTCGTCATCGCCGGTGCTCCCGGCGCGGAAACCAGGACCGGGCGCCCGAACCTTCCGCGCGTCAGACTCGCACCGCGCGGAACCGTACGTTCCAGGATCAGCCTCCGCCCTTCAAGCGTCACCTCGACCTTGTCACCGGGCCGCAGGTTCAGCGCCCTTCGCAATCGAGTCGGAATGACGAGTTGCCCCTTGGTCGAAAGAGTTGACGAACTCATAATCCTTTGTCTTACACGTCTTACCATGAAAAGGAAAGAGAATTCCACGGCGGATTAATTTCGTCGCTCAACTGGCCAACTTGTTAGTCCGGGGGGACCACCATGAACTCAGTCATTGTCTCTGACTACGGCGTGATGCTTGCCAAAAAAGGTGACCGTCTCGTCGTTCGCGGACCTAAGCCGCGGCTCGAACTGATCGAGGGCGGACCGCAACTGTTCTTGCCCCTGGGTATCAACGCCAAGCGCCCTACCCTCACCGTTCTTACGTCCGACGGTCCGAAGAATCCGCCTTGGGCGCCACGATCGGAGTGATGAAGGAGGCCGCGCGGCGGATGACGTGCATTAACTGCGGCGCGCAGTGCGGCCAACGTTAATCGCGTATCGATCTGACGACCCAGCGCGTAGCCCACCACTCGCCGCGACCACGCGTCGAGAATCACCGCCAGATAGAGCCAGCCTTGGGCGGTCCACAGATAGGTCATATCGGTCACCCAGGCGGTGTTGGGCTGGGCCACGGCGAAGCGCCGCGCCCGCAGCCCCTGGATGCGCATCAGCCGGGCGATCCGCTTGCGCCCGGTCCGCTGGCCGCGATCGCGCAGTTCCATCTGCACCCGCGGATTGCCGTATGCCCGTGGTTCTCCGCATAGATCGCGGCGACGGCCACCGCCAAGGTACTATCTTGGTGAGTTCGCCACGCCGCTGGCCGCCGGCGCCAGGCCTAGAAGCCGGCCCGCGATACCGCCAGTATCCGGCACATCAACGCCACCGGGAAACCGGCCTTCTCCGTTTCGATGAAAGCGCATCTCACACGCTCTCCCTGGCGAAGAAGGCCGGCGCTTTTTTAGGCTTTCGCGCTCCATACGCAGACGCTGATTCTCGCGCCGTAACTGCCCCAGTTCTTCCCGTTCGCCGGTCGTCAACGCCCCCGTCGGACCACCTCCGGCGTCGATCTCCCCTGCCGCACCCAGCGCCGCAACCGCGGCAAGTCCACTCCGGGGATCCGCAAAGACTCGGACAGTCGACCCATCAAAGTTGCCCGCGGGAATAAAGGCCAGTCCGGGAAAGTCCGTTCGATATACACGGCCAGCGAATCCACTGACAGCACTCAAAATGCGTTCAGGCCATTGCTCGATCGATGGCCATTCG
>DAHVFB010000180.1 GCA_027317185.1 Deltaproteobacteria bacterium | reverse complement strand
GAACAGTAGCTCGCCCCCTCCCGCTGATGCGCCTCCCATCCTGAGAGCCAGCCTTTTCGCCAACCGCTGAATCTGACCAGCGATTCCAGCATAGCCGCAGCCGAATATCCTCCTAAAACTAGCACCGGGACAAACCACTGATCTGGAAAATGAGCACGAATAGAAGGGTAACCAAAGAACCAAGCCAAACCGCAAATCACAGTCAAAAGCAGAAATAATGTTGGAAACACGACCTCCTTGAGCAGCGCTAACCCTGTCGCCAATAGAATTTCAAAAGCCGGATGGCGTCCCCAAGGCTTTGCGCTTTGTTCCAAGTACGAGATTGGTTCTCCCTGGTCGGCCGTCTGCTTCTCTTGCCGCTTCGAATCCCGCGCCGTTGCGGCCGCCGCTTCTGCGGCTTCAGACCTGCCCTCGGTGTTAGATGGTGCTTCCTCCAACATCATTTGAAGAACCTGATACGGCAACTCGTCTGGTTCTAGGGGTCGGAGAACGGGAAACGGAGGTGAGTTTTGTTCTTCTCGAGCCGATTCATCAGTGACCGACTCAGCGTGAGTCATGTCGGGACAGCGGATCAGGTGCCACCTAGCTTTGGCTGCCGAAGCTGATTCCTCGGGATGCTTGTTCATCGGTAGTGGACCGTCAGTTTGGGTTCCTCGTTTCCTCAACGACCGGACTTAGAGAGACCGATATCCTAATTCGGAAGAAGCGGAGACACCGAAAATTGAGGCAGAGTACCCACAAAATCCCCCACAATCGGCAGATGGCGCGAAGCCGCTCCTGAACTAAAATTCGCGCCAACCCATTGATAAAGCAAGGGAATTAGTTTGGTCGGGGCGGCCGGATTTGAACCGGCGACCACACGCACCCCAAGCGTGTGCGCTACCAGGCTGCGCCACGCCCCGACCGATCAATCAATAGCTGCGTAAGAACAGTAGCATCGAAAGAACTTTACACCGGCGCGAATCCGGGCGCTATTGCGCCGCCTTTTTTGCCGTCGCGCGCGGACGCCATTGCGCGAACGATCGCAAATCCACCGCGAAGCTCCAGGCGTCGCGCGGCTGATTCACCAGATGGACCAGCTCCCGGCAAATCCGCGCCGGCGAAACGAAATGCGCGGGATCGACGCCCGGCGCAGCCTCGCGCACGCGCGGGCTGTCCATTGCGCCATCCACGTCAATCGTCGCCACGTGCACCCCGCGATGCATGTATTCATGCGCAAGCGATTCGGCGATCGCGCGCTGGGCCAGCTTCGATGCGTTGTACGCGGAATACATCGCGGGACCGCCGCGGCTCTCCGATCCGAGTACAAATATAATCGTGCCTTCGCCGCGCTCGGCCATCCCGGCCACCACCGTCTGGCTGCAAAAAAACGGTCCGTAGGCGTTAACCTTGAGCTGAAAGTCGAAATCCTCTTCGCTGATTTCGGTAAAACGCTTGCGCAGATAAGCGCCCGCATTGTTGATTAAAACCGAAATCGGACCCAGTTCGCGCTCTACCGCGGCCACCGCATCCAGGACCTGTTGGCGGTTTGAGACGTCGGCCGGCGTGACCAGCGCTTTGCCCCCCACCTGGCGAACCAATTCGGCGGTTTCCTCGAGTTGCGATTGGGTGCGCGCGATGAGACCGGTTGCATAACCTTTACGCGCGAACATCAGCGCGATCTCGCGGCCAATTCCGCGTCCGGCCCCAGTTATCAAAGCGACCTTTTTATCCGGCATGGGTATGGATTTTATCCTGCAGGGCGCCTCAGCGAAACATTTTCACCGCCTTCGAATTAGATGGCATTTAAGCTTGGCGTGGTCGCAATCGCGGTGGTAATCTGGACGTAGGCATTGACGCGGAGGAAGTTTTGAAGCAGGCGCAGCCAGGTTCGTGCGGTGGCCTCGAGTACGCGGCATTGCTGTTAATTACGACGATTGGTTTGATATTTTTCATGCCGGTCAACCCGGTCTTCGCGGATCCATTGACTGTCCCCGCCGCGAGCACCAGTTGGGAACGTTTCGATCCCACGCTTGAGATTCCACGCATCTATAATCCCGATGGCAGTTTGCCGCCCAACGCGGAAATGCCGTTTGCGGTGATGCCGGCCAGTCCCGCTACCAGCGCCTCATCGACCGCCTCCAGCCCGGCTTCAGAAAGCCTGCCAATCGCCTCCAGCGGCGCCTCAAGTTCGAATGTGAACAATCCGCCGGGAGCCAGTTCGGCCACGGGCAACAGTTCGACGCCGGATGCCGATCCAGAATCAGCCTTGAATGCGCCGTCTGGTCTCGATCCGAATAACGTCGCAATCGGAAACGCGGAGGATTATCAAGCCGGTCAGGTCAGCGCGCCAGCGGTTGAGATGATGCCGGTGCCGTACGCGGTGGGCGTGCCAATGTATCAAAATCCATATTACGGCAATCTCGCGCCTGGTTATCCGGCGGCCTATGCTCCCTACGGCTCCGCGCCGCAACCGATTCAGCCCTACGTCTTCGGCGCCATGAACGCGCCGGGCTATCGCAGGATTGGTCCCCTGGTAACGCCGTGGCGGTCAGCGCATACATCCGCCTTTGCGCCCTCAAGACCTTTGATGCGCGGCTTCCCAAATCACTGACTGGTTGGGCTATAATCCGCGCAGCCCGCCGAACTTCAAATTGGCGGCCGCGACAGGTTTTGATGCTACTGGCAATAGATGTTGGCAATAGCCATACCGTAATTGGAATTTACGAAGGCGAGCGCCTGGTCGATCACTGGCGGATCTCCACCATGCCCGAGCGGACCGCCGACGAACACGGCGCGTTGCTGCGCATGCTACTCGGCGGCGGTTCCGGCGCCACCTTGCGCCACGAAGGGGTGGCGGTCGCCTGCGTGGTTCCAGCGCTGAACCAGGTGATCGAACAACTTTCGCGCGTTTATCTCGGTTGCGAACCTCTGATGGTCGGACCGGGGGTTAAAAGTGGGATGCCGATCCTCTATGAAAATCCCAAAGAGGTGGGGGCCGATCGGATTGTCAATGCGGTAGCTGCCTATGAGCAGTTCAATTCCGCCTGTATCGTAGTGGACTTCGGGACGGCGACCACTTTCGACTATGTAACTGCGCACGGCGAGTATGCCGGCGGAGCGATCGCGCCCGGTCTCGGCATCTCGATGGATGCGCTGGTCGAACATGCGGCCAAGCTCTACCGGGTCGAGTTGGTTCGTCCGCGCGAGGCGGTGGGGCGCACGACGGTCGCGGCGATCCAATCGGGGCTGGTTTTCGGCTATACCGCGATGGTCGATGGCCTGGTTCGCCGGATCAACCGCGAGCGCCATGAGAATGCGCGCGTAATTGCCACCGGCGGATTCGCCGAGCTGGTCGCGCGGGAGTCGGAGACGATCGAGGAAGTCGATGAGTTTCTAACGCTTAAGGGATTGCGTTTGATTTTCGAACGCAACCGGCGGCTATGATCGGTTTGAGCGTGGTGCGTTAAATTGGCGCAACGAGTAGTGAAAGATTCCATGATCGGGTTGTCCTTGCCCGATCATGCCCGGCTTTCCCGCCGGGTCGCGACCGTGCTGGGACAGAATCCCGGCCCCTTCACGGGTCCCGGCACCAACACCTACCTGGTGGGCACTGGACGCCGGCCGATCCTGCTTGATACTGGCCAGGGGGTTGCGGTCTATCCTGAAAAGCTGGCTGAGGCCCTGGGCGCGCTGTGCGATTCAGATTCGCCCGGTGACATTGTGCTGACTCACGCTCATCCCGATCACATTGGTGGCGTGGCGCAGGTTCGCGCTCGTTATGGAATGCTGCGGGTACTTAAACTGCCATGGCCTGAAAAAGATGCGCCCGGCGATCCGATCACGCCGATCGCGCGCGACGCGATCATCCACGATGAGGGTGTTACGCTGGAGGCCGTCTTCACGCCCGGCCATGCTCCCGACCACCTCTGTTATTATTTGAGAGAAGAAAAGGCCTTATTTACAGGGGATGTCGTGCTGGGCGCGGGCACCACGGTCATTCCCGACGAGACTGGCGATCTGGGCCAATACCTGGATTCGCTGCGCCGTTTGCTCGCCCTCGAGCTTGAGACGATCTATCCAGCTCACGGGCCCGTTATTTGCAATCCGAAAGAGAAGATTCGCGAGTATATCGCGCATCGCGAACTGAGAGAGCAGCAGGTGTTGGCGGCGGTGGCCGACGGACTCGAACAGGTGATGAAGATCGTCGAACGGATCTACGTGGACGTGCCGAAGCATCTGCATCAGGCGGCCGCCAATTCAGTACGATCGCATCTGAAGAAACTGCGCAATGACGGGCGGGTAGTCCAAAGTGGGGAAAGTTGGACCCTCACAGGGTAGCATGCGATCGCTCGCATTGTCGGCATGGTTGCTGATAGTGCTGGCGGCTCGTCCTGCCTACGCCCAGGCAACTGCTTCGGACGTTTCGATTATCATCCCGCCGGCCACCACCACATCTACTGATGAGAACGCTCCGCCGGATGACATGATGGCCGGATCGACAGCGCCGCAAGCTGCCGACGCCAACGACCCGTCCACTACGACGGAGATCCCGCCAGTCGTGCCGACGCAATCGCAAGTGGACACGCCTGACCTTACCGCGCCCGCCGATAGCTACGACCCAAGCAGCGATAT
>DAHVFB010000017.1 GCA_027317185.1 Deltaproteobacteria bacterium | reverse complement strand
CTCTCGAGATCAGGTCCGAGTCGGCGATGATACCGGCGACGTGCCGCTTGTCGTCCACCACCACCACCCGTTTATGCGCCGATGAGATCAGTAGCGCGAAAATCTGTTCCAGCGTCGCCGCTTCATGCACCACCGGCACCTCGTGCGACATCACGTCGCCGACCGTGGCCTGCGCATCGAAACTACGCGCCTCGGGATGCCATTCCGGCAGATGCACCGCGGCAATGGTATTCAAAATGTCGAGTCGTCCCATAATTCCAACCAGCTTGCCGTTGGCATCGACCACCGGCAGCCGTTTGAGCTGCCGCTCGACCATCAGGCGCGCCGCCGTCCCCAAACCGGTATCGGGCGTAACCGTGACCACTTCGGTGGTCATCACTTCGGAAACCTGGCGCTCGGAATTGTCAAGTGATTCTTGAAGATCGCGAACGAATTCGAGATCCGTCGCTTTTTTCAGGCTAAGCCCGATCTTCATGCCGCCGCGCGTCAACAGGTCATGGTCGCTAGCCATCCCGACCAGGCGGCCGTCGTCATCGATCACCGGTACGGCGGTAAAGTCCTTGTCCAGCAACAACTCGACAAGCTGCGAAAGCGGACTCCCGGGATGCACCGCGGTCACCTCCCGGCGCATCACTTCCGAGATCTTCACATCCGGCAAGCCTTCCTTGAACGGCGCGCCGGACTGGATAACCTCGATTTCCTGAGTGACGATTAAGGCGTTGGGAGCCATTTCGCGCAATGGTGCGAGAATCCGCTCGATACGCTCGGAGCGATCGACCACCGTTACGATCACTGGCATATCCATTGAAAGCCGCAGAATCGCGGCGGTATGGATCAGGCTCGAAGCGCCGAATCCGGCAATCCCACGCGTGACCGTCACCCCGCTGCAGCCTTCGCGCCGCAGCATTTCGACGATCGCCATATAGAGCGCTTGATGGCGATACTGGTCGGTTTCGCCAAAGAAGACGGTAAGCTGTTTGCCCTTGCCGGTGAACATGCGCGCGGCCCCTCAGATTACTCGATTTTCTCGGGTCCGGTCTGATAATTGCCGTCAGTCACCTGAACCGGATGCCTCACGCCGGCAGCCGCTGCACCCAGCGTCATTTCGCGGGTGAGGGCGCGCACCGGAGGCGGCAGCCATGCGCGCTCATGACCCCACAGGCTGGGCCCATTCTTCATCTCATTGGGTTGCCAGCTCGCCATATCCACCTCGCGACCGCCCCATCCATATTCGACCATGAAGCCAGAAGGCGAAAAGACGTAAAATGAAGTCATCCAATCGTTCGCATGACGCCCGAGCGTGGTCGCAATGCGTTTTTCTTCGCCCAGCGCGAGATCGTAGCCCTGCCCGACGTCGTCGAGGTTCATCAGCTCCAGCATCAGATGATGGATGCCTTTTCGGCCGTTCTCAATCAGGGCGAAGCTGTGATGGCGCGGGTTTACATGGAAGAACTGGCCCTTGAACGGCGTCACCAGGAAATCGCTGAAACGAAAGCCCAGCAGATCGCGATAAAAGGACACCATCGGTCCATAGGTTTCGCAGTTCAGCACGATATGCCCCATGCCCAGCGATCCGGTCCGAAAACCTGAAATCGGCCGTCCGGGCACGAATGGCGTCGGTGCGGCTTCGAGTCCGTGGTACGCTTCGATCGTATTCCCTGCCGGATCGGCGAACGCGATCAAATCTTTTACGTGGCGCTGCTCCGCGATCGATCGCGGCGGTCGGCGCACTGAAACTCCCGCCTTGTCGAGCCGGGCCGCCAGCAAGTCCAGGGTTGTACCATCGGGAGTTTCCCATCCGAAAACCGCGGCCGCGCCGCTGCTGCGCAGCTCGACGGTCAACCGCTGCGCCCGATCGTCCATCCGAAAGGTCAGCTTCGAGGCGGTTCGTTCGATGAGCTGCAAGCCCAGCAAATGCCCGCCGAACTTCACCCATTCATCCAAATTGTCCGCCAGCGCCACCATATAACCGAAAGCTTGTATTTCCATGGCTCCGAATCCTTGTTCGTCAGGGCCGTGAGATTGCCAGAACTTGCATTGAATTAGCGCGCCGGACCAGAGCCGGCCGGCATCACCGAGTCGAGAAACTCGACCGATCGCAGCCGCCGATCGATGATCGAGCCGATATAGCGTGCAAGACTGACGCTGCCATCCGCACCCGCCGGTTGCGCCTGCGCTGCGGTCTCGATCGGATCGACTCCGATGCGCGTCAGCGCCCTGGCGCTGTCAGCCGACAGCGGCAAACCGCACTCGGGCGCATCCTGACGGCAGTGAATACAGATTACGCCGCCGCGCGCGATCACGAAAAAGAAACGCAGCGTGCTGTCTGCGCTCGGCGTGGCGCACACGCGGCATCGATCGAACTCCAGTCCGAAGCCCGCCCAGCCGAGAATTTTCAGTTCGAAAGCCTGGCGCAGCGCGGGCGACGAACCCGCCGCCGCCAGCGTCAGCAGGCTGTCCGCCAGAATCGAGTATGCCTGCCGGGCTTCCGCCTCGGCGGAGGCCAGCGAGTCGGCCAGCTCGACCATGTAGCTGCCTAGCGCGATTTTGCCGAGATCATCGTCCAGTATGATTGGCGCGAGGCTGGCGCCCTCCGCGCGCGTGATAAAGACCAGCTCACCATGCGGCCGGCGGCGGAAATAAAGCATCACGTGTGAGAACGGTTCGAGCTTGCCCGCGAACCGCCGCCGCGAGGCTTTCGCGCCGCGCGCGATTCCGCTGAGCTTACCTAAATCGCGGGTCAGCAGCGTGACGATCCGGTCCGATTCGGAGTAATCGCGCGCGCGCAGCACGATCGCAGGAGTTTGCTCTTCGGCCGCCATCTTCCGCCGCTAAAGCTGACGCAGCATCCCCTGTTGGATTTCACGCACCCGCGAGCGCATCGCCTCGACCGTCGTCATCGCCCGTCCGCTCTCGGCCGCGTCGCGCAGCAGGTTTTCAAACTTCGCCAAAATGTTGGCAAGCTTGGTGTGCGCTTCGACCTGTGCGCGGCGCTGGAGCTCCTCGCTGTCCCATTTGCGCCCGGCGTAATCGCGCAACTCTTCGCTCTGGATCAGCAGCTCCCGCGCCTCTTCTTCATAGCCCTTGAGCATATGGCGCAAAGTGTCGCGGACCTTGGGCCGTTCTTCCGGATCCTTCCACAGCACGTGCTCCAGAAACAGCAGATCGTCCTCGTTCACCACGCTGCGTTCCATCACCAGCGCATGGGCGCGCAAGACGCTCAGCGCGTTATGCCAGCGGCGATCCGAGACCACGATCTGCTGCCGTATCAGCTCGCGGCGCAACTCGGCGATCGCGCGCAGGATCCCGCCCGGTACGTCGATCGCTCGCGCGGCGTCGCTCAGCTCCTGCAACTCGGCGAAGCTCAGCATTGTCCGGCCGGCGGTTTCCGCGCCTTCGAGCATCTTGAGGAAGCGGAAATCCTCGCTCAGATAATCGACCATGAAGCGCAGCATGAAACGATCGTACAGCGCCGTCAGTTCGTCCTCGTCGGGCAGCTCGTTGGAGGCGCCGAACAGGCTGATCAGCGGAACCGCCACCCGCCGGCGTCCGTTATGAAAGAAACGCTCGTTGATAATCGTCAGCAGCGCGTTGAGGATCGAGGAATTGGCCTTGAAGATTTCGTCGAGGAACGCGATATGCGCTTGCGGCAGTTTGTGATCGGTCACGCGCCGGTAATCGTCTTCTTCGAGACCCTTGAGGCTGACCGCGCCGAAAATTTCCTCGGGCGTGCTGAACTTGGTCAGCAGCCACTGAAAATAGTCGGTGCTCTCGACGCGCTGGCATAGCTCATCGGCCAGCATCGACTTGGCGGTGCCGGGCGGTCCCACGATCAGCACGTGACTGGCGGATATCAGTGCGACCAGCGCGCCGTCGATCAACTCGGTACGCTCGAGAAAAATCCGGTTGAGTTCTTCGCGCACGCGGGCGAGTTTATTTGCAGCAGCGGACATCCGACTGAAAATCTATCAGAAAGCGCGCCCACGTATTAAGCCAGCCGGTGACCGTTGCTTGCCGTGGTGAATGCTTCGGAGATACAAGGGGAGCAGGTTTTTTGTGGTCCCGATTCGATTGGAATTGCGGGACTGGAGGCGTCGATGGAAAAAGCATTGGCCGGTTTGAAAATCCTCGACCTGACGCAGTTCGAAGCCGGCACCTCGTGCACCCAGATGCTGGCGTGGCTTGGGGCCGAGGTGGTCAAGCTCGAATCGCCGCGCTATGGCGAGCAGGGCCGCCGTCTGTTCGCGGATCGGCCTGACGAGGATTCGTGTTATTTTCTGCTGCTCAACAACAACAAGCGCAGTATCACGCTCGATCTGAAGCATGATCGCGGACGCGAAATATTCTTCGACCTGATTCGTAAATTCGATGTAGTGGCGGAGAACTTTTCGCTTGGTACGATGGAACGGCTGGGGCTTGGCTATGAGCGGCTGCGCGAAATCAATCCGCGGCTCATTTACCTGACTGTCAAGGGCTTCGGCACCTACGGACCGTACAGCAGCTACAAAAGTTTCGATATGATCGCGCAGGCCAGCGGCGGCGCCTTCTCGATGACCGGTTATCCCGGATCGGAACCGATCAAGCCGGCGCCGACGGTTGGCGACACCGGTACCGGGGTGCATGCGGCGTGCGGCGTGCTGGCGGCGTGGATTCAGCGCGAGCGCACCGGACGCGGGCAAAAGGTCGAGGTGGCGATGCAGGACGCGGTGGTGAACATGACCCGGATCGCGATGTTGCAGACGTTCATCGATCATGAGCCGGTCGCGCGCACCGGGAACAAGGTGCCGGTAACCGGGGCCAGCTTCCTTTATAAGTGCGCCCCCGGTGGCGAAAACGACTATGTGGTGGTCTATTGTTCGAACCGCGAAATGTGGGTCGGCCTGTGCAACGCGATCGGCCGTCCCGAACTGATCGAAGATCCGCGCTTTCGGACCGGCGAAGCGAGAAATCGCAATGCCGTGGCGGTCGATGAGATCATCGGCGGCTGGACCGCGCGCCATACCAAGCATGAAGTGATGAAGGCTTTCGGTGACGCCGGGGTGGCGACCGGCGCGGTGCTCGACAGCGTCGAGATACTCAACGATCCGCATCTGCGCGAGCGAAAAATGGTCGTCAACCTGACTCATCCCACGCGCGGCGAATTCCCGATGCCGTCGTGTCCGGTGCAGCTTGAGGATTCCCCGGTCGAGCCGCGCTTAGCGCCACTGTTGGGCGAGCACAATGATGAAATCTATGGTGCGTACCTGGGTCTGAATGCGAGCGCGCTGGCGGAATTGAGGCGCGAGAAGATCATCTGATTGCCTCCGCCGAATGAAAGACATCATCTGATGCCGGCCAACGATCTGCTCGACACGGTCGATTTTGTCCGCGATCGATCCGAGGAGTTGCTGCGCCGCTTCGCGCGATCGCATCGCGGCGTGGCCTACGCCGATCTGCGCCTCGAAGCGGTCTTCCATCGCTCATGCTTCGCCAATGACGGCGAGCCGCGTGAAAGTCTCGAGCACGAGAACGCGTCGATCGGTGTCAGCGTGTGGTGTGAGGGACAGCCGCGAACCGGCGGATCGATCGGCGTGGGTCAGCATGGCGTCGAGATCGGCGGCCTCGCGCGTCACGCGAACAAACTGATGCCGGCCATCCGCGCCAGTTTGGAACAGGCGTATGAGCGGGCACGGGCCGGCGCCAAAGCCAAGGCCGATCTGCTGAAGCGGCATGGATTGAAATCGCTGGGCCCCTCGCTCGATGAGCCGCTGACCGCGCCGGCGATTCGCGACGAGGTGGCGGCGAACTATCGCGACGATCCCCGCACGCTCGATCCGCAGGCGCTCAAACATCTCACCCGCGAAGCCTCCGCAGCGATTTGCGCGATCGGCCCGCAGATTAGCTACAACATGGTGAGTGCGCTGAGTGAAATTCGGCGCGAACTCTTCGCCAGCACCGAAGGCAGCGTGATTACACAGGTGTTCGCCTTTTCGCAGGGCGATTGCTACGTAGTGGCCGAGACGCCGCAGGGCCATCAGGAGATTTACGATACCTTCGGTCAGCAACGCGGTTTTGAATGCCTGGCTGAGAACTGGCGCGACGAATTACAGCCCAATCCCGACCTGGTAAGTTTCGGCGTGGCGATCGCGCGCGAGGCGACGGAGCTTGCTGCCGCACCGATTCTGAAGCCGCCGGATCACGAAGTGACGGTGGTTACCGATCCGCATTTCAACGCGCTGTTGGCGCATGAGATCGTCGGCCATCCGAGCGAAGCCGACCGTGCGCTCAAGATGGAAGCGGCGTATGCGGGCCGCAGTTGGCTGTTGCGATCGCTCGCGGTCAACGAAATCGGCAAGGTGATCGGATCGCCGATGTTGTCGGCGTGCTCGGATCCCACGCTCAGGGGTTATGGATTTTATCGTTACGATCACGAAGGCACGCCGGGAAAGCGCGTGATGCATATCGATCGCGGTGTTTTTTGCGGCTTTTTGAATTCGCGCGCAACTGCCGCCACGCTGGGGGCGGAGCCGAATGGTTCGGCGCGCGCGGTTGCGGCCTGCTACGTGCCGCTGGTCCGAATGTCGAACACCTTCTTCATGCCGGGGGAGGACGATCCGGCGAAGATGATCGCCGAGGTCGATCGGGGTTACTACGTATGCGGCAGTCAGACGCCATCTATCGCCGAGTCACGGGAGAATTTCCGGATTTCGGCGCGCCGCGTTTATGAGATCGAAAACGGACAGATTGGCCGGCTGTACCGTTCGGGGAGCGTGCTCGGCGATTCGAAGAACTTCTTCATGAAGGTGGACGCGGTGGGTAACGATCTGCGCCTGATCGCGATTCCGAATTGCGGTAAAGGGCAGCCGATGCAGGCCAAGCGGATGTCCAACGGCGGGCCAACCCTGCGCTCGCGAGCGCGGCTGGCGGGCGGCTAATCCCGTACGCAGGATTATCATCTAACGATGCTGGCGCTGGCTGAGTTGAAGAAATTCGCCGCCGAAGGTGCGCGCATACTCGGGAGCGATTCCGAGATCGCCCAATTCGAGCTTTATTGCTCCAGCACCGAGCAACTGGTCGCTCGCCTTAACTACACTTCCGATATTCCGAGCCGAGGGGTCGAAGAGTGCAAGTTGATGGCCGCCGACGGTTTTGCTATTCGAATCGTGACGCGGCGTAATTCACACGAGGTAGGCCACAGTTTTATCGCCGGCGATCTCAGCCGCGAAGCCCTGCGCGAGGCGCTTGCCCGCGCTCGCCGCGCGGCGGTGATCGATCCCCATTTCCCGGGCCTGCCGAACGACCCACGCAAGCCTGCGGCGCGCGCCGGCGGAACCGGCGATCTAATCCGGACGGGCAACACCGAAGTGGCGAACGCGGCGTGGGCGATCGTCGATGGAGCGATCGGCGCATTTACCAAGGGCGTGCCGATCGAGTCCGAACGGCAGGGACTGGTGCTCGGCGGCGATGTGACGTTGACGCGCGATCGGTTTGCGATCGCGGGTTCGAATCTGAGCGGTATCCGAACCGACCAGACCGCCTATTTCAGCTCTTCAGTGACAGCAATTATTAAATCGCCCGAGAGCAGGGCGACGGCGATCGCGCTGGGCGCGTCGAGGGCCGATCTGCGCAACAAAACCACGCGGCTCGGACACGACGCGGTGACCAGAGCGATCGCAATGCGCCATGGTGTGCGGCTCGCGCCGGGCCGCTACCGTATCGTATTTGGACCGCAGCCGGTGGCCGAGATGCTTTGCTACATGGTGATTCCGTCGCTGACCACCGGCGCGTTCCAGGCCTCGAACTCGGCCTACCATGGCCGTTTCGGCAGCGGGGTGATGGATTCGCGGCTGACGCTTTTCGATCAACCCGCGGCGGCGGGCCGGGCGATTGCGCGAAATATCACCTGCGAGGGGTTGCCGGCCCGGCGCACGATGTTGATTCGCGAGGGCCGCGCGATCGGTCTGTTGTCGAACTTTTACGATGCGCACCGACTGGCAAGCGACGAGCATCGCGGCGGCAAGCTCGGTCCGGATGCGCCCGCGAAGCCGGAGTTTTCCGCCGGCAACGGTTATCGCTTGGGCGAGGGCGGCGGACGCCGCTTCGATTCGCATCCGGGAACGGCGGCCACCAACGTCGTGATGCGCACGCTCGGCGGAGTGGATGAACGCGAAATGATAAGACTCGTTGGCGATGGAATTTACGTCGGACGGGTGTGGTACACCTATCCGATCAACGGGCAGCGGGCGGGCGATTTCACCTGCACCATCACTGGCGATTCGTACCTGATCTGGGATGGCAAACTGGCCGAACCGCTGGCGCCGAACTGTTTGCGAATCAACGCCAATCTAGGCGAGATTTTTTCCGCGCCGATCGCGGTCGGACGGCGAACCATGCCGGCAATTGTGTGGGGAGCGCCTGAGATGTTCTATGTCCCATCGATCGCCGCCGATTCGATCGGCCTGTCGGCGGTCGCCCCGGAAAGTGCCGGCTGAGTTTCTCCCACGAACGCGATTGGCGAATCGAGGCCGGTCTTCGGTTAGATGCGCGACGCGCTATGTGTTACCAAGGTTTGCAAGGAGTGGATGGTTCCTGATGACAGTAGCGGTGACGCAAGAGCAGGTCCTTATCGATGATGTTCCATGCAGTTTTCTCGCCGCCGGCAGCGGCGAGCCGCTGCTGATTCTGCACGACGAACTGGGCGATATCGAATGGCGTCCATGGCACGCCGAGCTGGCCAAGCGCCGGCGGGTGCTGATTCCAGCGTCGCCCGGTTTCGGAGTTTCTGCGCCGGTGGAATGGATTTCGTCGGTGCGCGATCTGGCCTGTTTTCACGCGCGGTTTCTGCGCGAGCTGAAAATCGACCGGGTTGACGTTATTGGTCTTTCTTTTGGAGGTTGGATCGCGGCCGAAATGGCCGCCAACTGCGCCAGCCAGTTTGCGCGTATGGTGTTGGTCGCGCCATTCGGTATCAAGCCGCGAATCGGCGATATTCGCGACATCTTTCTGATGTCCACGCCCGAATATCTGCAAGCCAGCCTTAATCATTCTGAAAACTTCGACCGGCACTGGAGCCCGCAATTATCCGCGTCTCGCGAAGAGGCGCGCGCCGAGGTGGCCCGTCTCGGCTGGTCACCCTATATGCACAATCCAAGTCTGCCGCATCTGCTGAAATGCGCCGGGACTGGGCCAGCGCTGGTAATCTGGGGTGAGCGGGATTCGATCATCCCGGTTAGCACCGCCGCGCAGTATTGCGAAATATTATCAAACGCGAAAATCGGGACGCTCGCCAATTGCGGGCATCATCCGGAGATTGAAGCGGACGTCGAGTTCTCGAGGCTCGTGCGCAGCTTCCTGGTTGAATAATGCATATCGCCTATTTCAGTGAACGCCCATATCACCCGCTGGACGAGGATTTGACGATCGCCGAGGGTATCTGGGGCATCTCGAACCGGCATTTCGATCCCGTCGTTGGTGCGCGCCTATACAACGAATACCTGGACCAGGCGGTCCGTGCCGAAGAGGCGGGTTACGATGGAATTGTATTGAACGAGCATCATGGACTCGTAACCTGCATGGGCGCGGTGGCCAACATCGAGGCGGCGATTCTCGCCCGCATTACCAAACGATGCAAAATCATCATGCTGGGCAACCTGCCGACCACGGTCGGCAATCCGCTGCGGCTGGCCGAAGAGCTGGCCGAGATCGATCTGATCTCGGGCGGGCGGCTGGTCAGCGGCTTCGTTCGCGGCGGCGGAACCGAACAGCTTTCGAATGGATCGAACCCGGCGTTCAACCGCGAACTATTTCTCGAAGCGCACGATTTCATTATCAAGGCGTGGACCACTCCGGGACCGTTTCGGCACGAAGGCCGGCATCTGCACTATCGATTCGTCAATCCCTGGGCGCTGCCGCTACAGAAGCCTCATCCGCCGATCTGGGTGCCCGGTCTGGTCAGCCCCGAGACCGTGAGGTTTTGCGCCGAGCGGCGTTACCCATATATCGCCCTGTCCACCTATCTGGAGCCGACCGTCGATCTGTGGGACCTGTATTGTGAAACCGCCGCTCAGGCAGGCTATCAGGCCGGGCCGGAGAACTTCGGCTACCTGCAGAAAGTAATCGTGGGCGAAACCGAGGACGAGGCGCGCGAGCTTGCGATGCTCGAATTGCAGGGCGGACGGGCGGCGGCATTCGGGGCGATCAAGCCGGAGTTCATGTTTCCATCGGGTTACAACTCCAAGGGCGCGTCGAGCCGAATGGCCCGGCAATTCAAAAATCCCAAAGGTGGGCCCGAGCTGTTCGTGCCACGTGGCAAGTTCGATGTGGCCGAGGCGAAGAAAACCATCAACAGTCCCGAGCAGCTCAAAATTTTAGAGGACAGCTATCGGATAATCGTCGGCACTCCCGCTGGCGTGATCAGCAAAATTAAAAAAATCCTTGATGTGCTGAGACCGGGCGTTTTCATTATCCGGCATAGCGATGGCTGGCTCGATAATAAATCGAGAATGAAAACCATCGATCTGATCGGCCGCGAACTTATTCCCGGCTTAAAGGAAATCGGCGATCGGATGGGTCTGGTGAGTCCCTTCGAGCGGATTCCCGGTAGCAGGCCGCTTAACTCGCCTGAAAGTTGGGAGCGTGTGGCGCAAGTCGGAGCGCTGGAGAATATCTGATTATCGAGAGTGGCGGCGGCGGTATTTTTCCACCATGTAGGTGCCGGCGGCGACCGAACCTCCATCAACCGGCAATACCGTGCCGGTGATGTACGAGGAATCGGGCGCGGCGAGAAACAATACCGCCCGCGCAATTTCCTCGACCGTCGCCAGCCGCTGCACCGGAACGTGAGCGGCGCGTTCCTTCAAGCCATCCTCGTCCCAGATTTCGCGCAACATCTCGGTCAGCACCGGTCCGGGCGCGACTGCATTAGCAGTGATCCCATGCTCGGCGAGATCCATCGCCATGGCGCGCGTCAATCCGATGATGCCGGCCTTGGCGGCCGCATAATGGGCCGCTTCGGGCGGCGCCATCAAGCCGGCGATCGACGACAGCGACACGATTCTCCCGTATTTGCGCTTGACCATTTCACGCGCGGCCGCTTGCGAACAATAAAAACTTCCGGACAAATGGACCGCCAGCAGGCGATCCCAGCTCTCTTTGGTGAGATCCAAAAACGAAGCTGTATTACCGATCCCGGCATTGTTCACCAGAATATCAATTTTCCCAAGCTCGCTGACGATCGCCGCGATCGCCTTGTGAACCGCCGCTTGATCGGTTACGTCCACTGCTGCAGAGAAGGCGCGCCCGCCCAGGCGCGTGATTTCGCGAGCAGTCGCGGAGGCTGAATTTTGATCGAGATCCAGCGCCGCTACCTCGGCGCCTTTGGCCGCGAAAGCCAGTGCGATCGCTTTCCCGATACCGCGTCCCGCGCCGGTAACCACTGCCGTTTGCTGTTCGAATTCCATCTTTCGAGTAATAGCCCGAAGTCAGGTCCGCCGCATAGTCCGACTGCTTGATTTCTTAGCGTAACGGGCGCATCCGGTACGCCGCGATATGGCTGACTTGAGTTGGAAACCTAGCGGCGCGGGAAAGATCGCCGCCGTATTTCGGATGAAAGTCCGGCACCGATTTGATTGGCGAATTTCGATTCACAATCCGGGGCGAAGCGAATCGTAAATACAGTCCCGACTCCCTCCCGCGTGTCGACCGAAATCGCAGCCCCGTTGAGATCGAGGTATCGCCGGCATAGCGCGAGGCCCAGGCCAAGTCCCTCGAAGGGCCGATCGAGCCCGGTTCGCTGCTGCGAAAATGGGTCGAATAATGAGGCCAAATGATCGCGCGCGATGCCAATCCCCGAATCACGGATTTCGAGACTCGGGGCGCCGGAAATATCGCGATACAGGCGAATGGCGATCGCCCCGCGTTCAGTGAACTTGATCGCATTATCGATCAGGGCGCGCAGTGCGCGCGTCAGGCAATATTCGTCGAACACCAGAATCACGGCGGATTCTTCGATCTGGCTTTGCAGTTCTATTCCCTTGCGCCGCGCCACCGCCCGGAAATCGTCCAACTGCCGCGTGACGGCCGCGTTGAGGTCTACCTGCGTTACCTCCACTTCAAAAGCGCCGGCTTCGAATCTCGAAATATCGAGGATATCCTGGATGGTATCGCTCAGACGATTGCCGGCCCGCATAATCGCAGCCACCGCTTCGCGCTGGCTTTCGTCGCCCTTGCCCGCCAGATGTTCATTGATCAGTTCGGCATATCCGAGAATCACGTTCAAAGGAGTTCGAATTTCGTGGCTGACGTTGGCGAGGAAGGCTGACTTGAGCTGCGATACCTCGGACGCTGGAGCCGTGCGCGGGCTGCTGTGCATCGCCTCGGAAATGTCACGCATGCTTTCCACGACTTCCATCAGCATCTTTCTGCGCTCCTTCATAAGCGGTATCGCCGCCGGGTTAAGCCCCGCAATCGCGAACGGCTTCGCTGGCACACTCATCTCCCGACCGCGTGTCGCGGCGGCAATCGACTTCTCCAAAAAAAGAAGATTTCAAACGCTATTGTCCCAAGGTGCTAACTACGAGTCAACATAAGAATGACAAAAAGCCATGTTGAAAGACGCGAATGCGCAAGAGCCGCGCTTATATGAACAGATCGGGCGTGACGAAAAAGGAGGCGAAAGGGGAATGACCCATCTGCAGCGCCCGCCGGTATGCCAGACGGTGCGCTGCTTGCTGGAATTTGTGAACAGTGCCGGGATGCGCCCGATTCATTCGCCGGTGGGCGTGCGAACCAGTGTGAGGATTGCAAGAAATTCGCGCGGCGTGAGCACGTATCCGAGCAGGCTCAGTTGCTTCAAAGCCTTGATTTCACGCGGTGTCACTTTGTAGCGCGCCAGCAGGGCGCGATCGTTCACGAAACGATGCCAGGCATCGCCAACCTGCGGCTTCGGCTCCTGAGTAACGGTCGCCGCGCTATGGTTGTTGATCATTCCTTCGGCTTCCGGATGAGCCAGAATGAACAGTTCCTGCCGATTGAGATCGAGCGTGGTAGCCATTCGTTCGATCAGCGCCAGCGATGGTTTGCGCCGCCCGCTTTCGATATAAGCGACGTGACTGGGCTTGATTCCGACCTGATCGGCGAGCGCCCGCTGGGTCAGGCTCAGCTCGACTCGACGTTCCTTCAAAACCTCACCGAGAGCTTTCTTGTGTTTCATATTCCGTATTCGTCAAGCAGCGCCTGCCGCAGCCGAGTGTAATGAATCAGCGCGGCAAGACATTGGAGTTTCTTGTCGTTTGAGAATCTGGCGTTGAACTTGAGCCCATAACGCTCCGCCACGTACTTCATCGCTTTCTCGAAAGATCGTACATCGAACGGTGCAGACTTCATGCGCCGGGGATCCCCCGCCTCGAAAAGTTCACGCGCGGCAATCTGCGGATATGCTCCCAAGGTCACCAACAGGTCGGCGGCCAGTTCGGCAGGATCATTCAGATGGTCCGCGTAGCCGGTGTATTTGAGGAAATGGGCCGGCTCGCTGCGCCGGTCAAAAATCCGCGAGGTCAGATGATGTCCCATCTCGTGATCGAAGGCCGCACCCACCATCGCCGGATGATGCGCGGTGTTGATACAAATTACCGGCCGATCGGTCACCCCACGGGTTTTCTTGATGTATACCCCGACCAAGGCGAGACCCTCAGGCCAGGCCCAATCCGCCATGCGGAAATCAACGCCCAGTCCCGACCATCGTTGCATAAACTCCCGCGGCGCTATTAATTCGACCGGATCGCGGTTCAACTGCGGCCATACTTTTTTACGGGCGATACGGACGATTTCCTCGACCTCGGCGCGCGACAGGCTTTTGCGCAGCGCACCTCCGTAATCCAATCGCGCGAGAGATTTGATTTCCGCGCGGGCCTGTTCGCGATCAATCACAGCCGAAGCTGATTTCGGCTCTGTCAGGATCTCGGCGATTAGCTGCTCAAACTTCGGGTGCTTAGCCACGGACGTTCCTTCCAAATGATGACTTCAATTTAGCTTTATTGACAGAAAGCTAGCAAGACCTTGCGTACTTTTTAAGCAAGCTGCCTCATTTACCGCTTGACTGGCGGGAATGCGGTATGACTTGCAGTCAGATTCCGTTTGACATTTCGTCAATCCAGATGGGACTTTTCCTGCATATTCAGCAAGAGGGGGCGACGAGCCTAGATGCCAATGGTTGAACATCGGGTGTTCGACGAGGCGGCCTGGAGGAGCATGCGAGCTCCCCCGCCGCATCATTTTGTTTGTCTTTTAAACGTGGTTACGCGCAATTCAAGAACCCAAGGAATGGCTTAATGGAACTGAGATATTTAACTACCGATCGGCAACGCGAAATTTTCGGTGAACGGCTGGCGCATGCGCGCGCCAACGTCGGCCTCAAGTTCAAAGAGAAATCGCGATCGCAACTGGCGCGGATACAGCTCATGTTCGGCAATCTCTACGCCCTGTACGAGGACGAGCAGGATTCCGATGAGAGCATGATTTCAGGGGTCGCGATGCATGACCTCGAAATGTTTCCGCAGACCTGCCCAAAACCCGACCTTACTCATTTACGGCCGAGCTCGGTAATCGAAATGAGTGACTTTTGGTCACTCTCGAAAGGCGCCGGGATGCTGGTCTGGTGCGGTGCCGCGGTTCAGGTCGCCCATCAAAACCCCGGTGCGATTTTAGTCTACATGGTGGTCGGTCCGGGTAAGCGGCTCGCATCATATCTCGCGGCGGGATTCGCCAAAGTTGGCGAATCCTTTGTCTATCCCTACCTGGAGACTGCCGAGGGCGGCGAGGTGAAAGTCCAGACACTGATTCTCGAAGGAGCGCGGCTGGCCAAGCTCATCAGGGTGCTTTCGCGGATGACAGCGGGACGCCTCAATGAACGGGGCAGCGTGCGCCTGCGCGATTTTGTCGGACTGAACCTCGATCGTTCTTCCGGCGAGGATCTGGCTCATCCTCGCCAGCCTCGATCCGGCGGCTACGTGATGCCGGAAGAGTCGATGGTGGTGAATTGATGATCGCGGGCGCCTTTGACGCGCCGCTTCGGCGCATTTCCATCAACTGGGGGTATTAAAATGGGGCAGGCTCACAATCCACATCTTCCGCGACTTTCGAAAGACGAGCTGCGCGAACTGTCAGCCTTGAATCCGATCAGAAGCTCGTTTCAGATTATAGTCGAATGGCTGACCATAGTGCTGGCGATATGGCTGTGCTCGCATCACTGGAGTCCGTATCTGTTCGTGGCGGTGGCGGTGTCTATCGGCGCGCGACAGCATGCGTTGCTGATTCTGATGCACGAGGCGACGCATTACCGGCTGTGCAAGAGCAAGCGATTGAACGACAGTGTCGGCGAGCTTTTGCTGGCGTGGCCGTTTTTCGTGACGCTGCGCGCATACCGCCGCAACCACATCGCGCATCATAAGCACATGAATACCGCGCAGGATCCCGATTTGGTCCGCAAGCTCGACGATCCGAACTGGCAGTTTCCCAAACGCGGGACGGAGATTGCCGCCATGCTGCTGAGCGATTTGCTGGGACTCAACACCATCGCTTTGATCAGACTGTCGCGCACCTTCGCGGCCGGGGAAGAACCGCCGCCGAGGTCGTACATCCTGTCACGCGCCGGATTTTACCTGATTGCCCTGGCGCTTTTGATTGGAACCGGTACGCTGCATCTTTTTCTGCTGTACTGGGTGGTGCCATATTTCACGTGGCTGGCGATGGTGCTGCACTTGCGCAGTATCGCGGAACATTTCGCGATTCCTGAAAACAATGGTCTACCTGCGGGTTTGCGGACCACCCGAACCGGATTGATTGAGCGGTTGCTCATCGCGCCCAATAACGTGGGTTATCATGCCGAGCATCACCTGTTCCCAGGGGTCCCATTTTACCGGCTGCCGAAACTCCATCGTTTACTGGAGCCCAAGACCGAATTCCGCGATATAGCGCATATCTCGAACGGCTATCGAGGGGTACTGAGTGAGTGTTTGCCGTGCGATCGCGCGAGTAAGCCGGCGCCGGGAGTTTTTGGGAAAGCCTTTTTAGAGCGAGGACTTTTCCCGCGACGGCTCAAACCGCAATGGTAAAGGCTAAGCTACCAATGCGATCAGCAAACGCTTTTCCCTTTCGTCCCGGCTGACGAGGCGAAATTCGGGCGCGCGCCGATCACATGGATTAGCGGCCGGCGGTGACTAACAGTCATCGTGCGGCGAGTCTTGGCGACTAATTTGATCGCCAACATCGTCACCGATCTGTAAAGCGCAGAGGTGCATGTCCTGAACGCAATTTCTTGGTCATAGCTATTGTCAAGATAATAAAGCTAATGATAGAACAGCTGAATTTTGCAGCTTTCGGCCGGATTGCGGGCTCTCGTGCGAATCCCTAGTTGACTAGTTGTCACAATTTAGTCAATTGTGACTGGCGAAATCTATGTATCGTGCGTCAGATCCGGTAATCGAAAGGACCAGCATTTGCGTGGCTGGCCCCCACCAGTGCGCCTCGGAGACTGGAGCCGATCCCGCAGGATTCGCAGGGGGAGCATATGGATCGGAAGATTAGGGCGTTGGCCGGAGCCTTGGATTTAATTTCGGATGAAAGCCGATGGGCCCGGGGCGTGGGCGCGATCAATGCCGATGGCGATCCGGTCAAGACTACCGACCGACGAGCGGTGGCATGGTGCGCGGTGGGTGCCTTGGAACGCATAGCGGGCAGTGACAACGATACGTTTGAAGGTGGATTGAAATATCTGATCAAGGCCAGTATGCAGCTTTTTCGGTGCGATCCGGCTGATATCAACGATCGCACCAATCATGATGGTCTGGTGCAGATGTACACCCGCGCGATCCAGTTGGCGAGCAGGGAGCGGGAACGCACCGGCTCCAGGCATACAAATCATACCTCGCAGAGGCGCACCGGCGCCGACCGGACGCCCACGCAGTTGCATGTGGTGGCAAATCAGCACAACGCCTTTAGTCCCGCCTAGCATAGGTGCGCAACGGCGTGAGCTTCGTAACCAGCAGGCGGCGGACTGCGCGCAAGCGCAATCCGACCGCTGTTTCGAGCCTCGATCCAGCGACTCAGTCAAACGAACCGCCGGCACCGCCGCGCGAAGGCGATAGCTTGATCGAAGATGTCCTGACCGCGCTGGTGCTGGCGCTGGCGCACGACTTGGCGCTGGAAAGCCGCCGCCGGGGAATTAACCGTACGGATTATATTGCCGATGCGGTCGCCTTGATCCGCCAGAACCGTTCGCAGATTCTCGGTCTTCTCTGTCTTTAGCCACTACCCAGGTATACGTTTTTCCCCGCTAATTAAGGTAACTATATACTTGACTCACCGGGCGCGCAAGGGTATTGTGCTGACGGGTCAAGCAGGGAGGGCCGGTAGATGGCCGCCCGTGAAGAGATCGAACGCCTTGTATGTGGCTTTCCTGAGGCAGTTCGCAATCGTAGGCCATTGGTGGTTTTAGGCGCAGTGGACGGTTACGCCGACGACAGTTCGGAGAAAGACGGCGTTTATGTTTTGGCTGGATGGGTGAGTAATGCCCCGGATTGGAGTCAGTTCTCCGATGCCTACGAGAAGGCTGGGCTACCACGCAACTTTCACATGAAAACCGCCCGAAGGAAGCGCGGGCGGCGAGTTCGTAAGCTGGCTGAGCTAACGCAGAAATATGCGACCTATCGCGTCGATTGTGTCCTTCACTGTGGCAATTACAACAATATAGTGAAGGGTAAAATCAGACCGGAGCTAGACAGCCCCTACTTCGTGCTCTTCTATCAAGTAATTCTCGCGACTGCACGGTTGCTTGATTTACTGGGGTCGGACGACACCGTGGATTGGATTTTCGATGAGCAAGGGAAGATCGGTCTTGATGCTAACAGTTGGTACTGGTTCATCAAGGAAAATGCACCACCTAACCTCAAACGCAGATTAGGCAGTTCGCCGATTTTTCGAGATGACGAGGATCTCTTGGCCCTCAAGGCGGCGGATCTGTTTGCATGGCAGATCAGAAGGCATATTGCATATGAGCAACCAAAGGCTGAGCCGCTAAGCAATATTTTATACTCGTTTTTAGGTAAATATGGAGTAAGTGGTGTTATGACAGGGCCGTATCTTACTGAGTTTGTTCAGGCGCTCAATAAAGGACTATTGCTGAAGGTAGACTGTTCGTTCTTTCTGCCGAAAGGGATAGCGGGACGATCCTAGGCCAGTCACCATGCGCTCTCAATCGCGCCCCTCGCAGTTTGCTCTCGACTTGCTGCCGTGTCCATACAGCGGGTTCATTTGGCTCTCGCAATCGGCGACCGCGGCGGTGTACGCGGCGCACGAAGCCTTATCCCCGGCGTTGCACGCTTGGCGCAAGTCCGCGTTGTGCGCCTTGTACGTGCTCGACAAAGAGCAGGCGCAGAGGCAAAGCGCGGGCAGTAGCAATAGAAATCGCGCGCGCACTATGCAGTTTTGGCAGAGCGCCGATGTTTTGCTGAACGGCGCAATTCAGCGGTCCTTTGTTGATCCGCCCCTCTCTTCGGAATCGCGAACAGCGCCCTTGCCAGCTTCTCGAATCGCTGGAAAGGCGAGAGGGAGTTGGATTGGCCGGTCTTCGCCATGTCCCCATCTTACAGCCGAAGCCGGCGCGATGGAAAGCTTGCGCATGTGCTTACCCCGGCCTTGCCGCTCATATGGAAGCATCCACCGTATCGGTTTTCCCAGTCAACTGCTTGTATGTCAGCCGCCGTCCGACAACAGAAATGAGCGTTTCGGTGAACCGGTCCGCATCGTCGGCCTTGCGGTTGTTGTACCGAAACGCCTGTTCATCCAGATACCGAAACAGGTGGAAGGGTTCGACGCTCACGTAGGTTCCCTTCAGGCCGCGCTTCAACAGCGACCAAAAGTTTTCGATTGTGTTCGTGTGTACGTTGCCTTGAACGTAGGCTTCGGCATGGTCGATCACGTTGTGAATGTATTCGCGATCCAGGCCGTGGTACCCCACGAAGGCATCCGTGAACAGATACGTTCCACCTTCTACGTATCTGCGGACTTGCTTCTTGAGGGTTTCGCCCTGCACATTGGGCAGATGAATCAGCCGGACTTTCTTGCTGTGGCGATCCAGCAAACCCATCACCACCGCCTTGCCGGCTCCGCCAGTGCCCTTGATCCGCTGACCACGCTTGTCCTTGTGCATGAAGCGGGCGAGACCGCCGATGAAGGTCTCGTCGGCCTCGACTTCGCCGGTGAATTTCTCGAAGGTGCCTTGCTGCATTGCCTTGCGAATCCGGTGCATCATAAACCAGCCGGTCTTTTGCGTGACGCCCAGGTCGCGGGCGATTTCGCAAGAGCTAATGCCGTTCTTGCAATTGGAGATCAGCCAGATCGCGGTGAACCATTTATCCAGTCCGATAGTCGAGTCCTCGAAGATGGTTCCGGCCTTGGCGCTGAATTGTTGCTTCGGATGCTTGGTCTTGCATTTCCAGATGCGGCGCGTCGCCAGCAAGGTAACTTCCGCGCTTCCGCAGGTCGGACAGGTCACGCCGTTCGGCCAGCGCAACGCAATCGCGGTGCTCAGGCAGTTGTCAGGATTGGAGAAGTAGCTAACCGCTTCGTGAAGCGTGGCCGGTACGTTCGCGTCCATGAACTGAATATAGCGCAGAAATCACGGTGAGTCAAGTATATAGTTACCCTAATTAAGCTCCATCTCTGGTAAACTCCGATCCGGCGTGTCATTTACGTCTTTTCATGGTTCGGCGTAAGCTGGATAAATAAAATTCGAGCTGATCGGCGACCTGCAGCGTTCGCCAGTTGCAGATCGTCAGAAATATTTCCAATATCGGAGCGGCCGAGGTGAACAAGATGACTAAACCTAATTATCCATTGATCGACTGCGATGGGCATATCGTCGAGTCAATTTCCGAGCTGAAGGAATTCATGGACCCCGCGATTCGGGTGTTTGCGGAGCCCAACCGGGCCTTCGCGCACAGTATTACGGTGTTTCCGACGCTCGATGGTATCCATCATCTGTTTGGTTTCGCGAACAATCCGATCGAGCGTCCCGCGCAGGCGGCAAACGGACATCGCGTGGGATCGGGCGAGGACTGGTCGGCGCTGCTTGACCATGTTGGCCTGAAACATTCGGTGCTGTTCACCAGCGACGGACTCGCGATCGGAACGCAGCGCGCGCGCGATTATACCAACCGCCTGTGCCGCGCTTACAACGACTACGTGGCCGAACGTTTCAAAAAAGTAGACTCCCGCTTGCATCCGATGGCGCTGATTCCGATGCAGTTTCCCGCCGATGCGGCGATCGAGTTGCGCCGCGCGGTCAAGGACCTTGGCTTGCCCGGTGCGATGATCACCTCGACCGGGTTGCCGCTGCCGGTCGGCAATGAGTACTTCTGGCCGGTATACAAAGAGGCCGCCGATCTCGATTGCCCGCTTGCGTTCCACGGCGGATCGAATCGTGGGCTCGGGCTCGATAACGTCAACAGCTTCGTCGCTTCGCACGTGGTGCATCATCCGGTGGCGTTGATGTACGCGTTCCTGACGCTGGCATACGAAGGCGCGATCGAACGCTTTCCAAATACGCGGTTTGCGTTTCTCGAAGGCGGCGTCGAGTGGGTGATGCTGGTGCTGGAACGGATTAAGCGCGACCAGACTTTCTTTCATGCGAATTCGGTCAGGCATCTGTTCGAAAACGGGCGGATACTGGTCGGCTGCGAAGGCAACGACTACTCGATTCGATATCTCGCAAAGGATATTGGCGTCCAATTCCTGGCTTTCTCCTCGGACTATCCGCATGAGGCGGGCGTGGAAGCGGTCGAGCACGAGATCGAGGAGACGATGGAGGAGCCCGCACTATCCGACGACGAGAAAGCGGCTATCCTCGGCGGCAACGCGCGACGTTTCTATCGTTTATAAGAAACGGATCTGATTCACCGTGGCGCACGGTTAACAGACCGCCGAGGAATACTCGCTATAAAGAGGGCCTACGATGCTAGCAGTCTGCAAGACCAAAGCTGCGAAAGGCGCAGTGGAGTTGTGCGAGAATCTGCCGGTGCCGGAACCGGCCGCCGGGGAAATCAAGCTCAAAGTGGGCGCGACCGGGATTTGCGGCACCGATTTGCACATTTACCACTGGGTGCCGTGGGCGGCCCGCCAGATCAAGGTCCCTCAGATTCTGGGTCACGAGATTGCCGGACGGGTGGTGGCGCTGGGCGAAGGCGTTACCGGGATCGAGATCGGCGATCTGGTCAGTCTTGAAAGCCATATTTTTTGCGGCCATTGCCATCAGTGCCTGACGGGCAAAGCGCATCTGTGCTCGCAACTGCATTACCCGGGCGTGGATCGGCCCGGCGGTCTGGCCGAATATGTTTGTGTGCCGGCGCGAATCGCGTGGGTGCATCGCGCGCCTATTTCGCAGCAGGTAGCGGCGATGTTCGAGCCGTTCGGCATCGCAGTGCAGGCCGGCCTCGAAGGAACTGGCGTTTCGGGGCAGGACGTTTTGATCACCGGTTGCGGGCCGATTGGCCTGATGGCGGTGGCGGTTGCCCGCGCGCTGGGCGCGGCTCAGGTGATCGCCACCGACCTTACCGCGCCGCGCTTGCGGGCGGCGGCCGCAATGGGTGCGGACCGGGTAGTCGATGTGAGCAAGGAAGATCCGGTCGCGGCGGTGATGGACCTGACGGGAAACAAGGGCGTGGATGTGGCCATGGAGTACTCGGGCCAGGAAAAAGCGCTTTCCCAGGCGATCGAAGCTTTGACGCGAGGCGGCGACCTGCGGCTGATCGGCGCTCCGGACAATCCCGTCACCTTGGATCTGAACCGCATCATACTCAAAGGCATCAACGTGCAGGGCATCCATGGCCGCAAGATCTTTCATAGCTGGTCGCACGCGAGCCGCTTGGTATACAGTGGTAAGGTGGATTTGCAGCCTTTGGTGAGCCATGTGCTGCCACTGCGCGAGGGCGTGCGGGCGTTCGATCTGATAGAGCGGGGCGAAGCGGTAAAAGTGCTGGTCCAACCCGAAAGCTAAAGGGTCTCAGACGCATCGACAGGTTTGAAGTGCCAGGGCCGGAACATCCCATGCGGATCACCTTTCTGTTTGGGGCCTTGCGCCCGGGAAATCGAGGTTTGAACGTTTCGAATAGTTTGTACGTTTTGGATAGGACGGAGGCGTAATTTATGAGTGATGGCCCCATAAATGGCCTGACCAAGCTCAGCGCGAAATCCGCCGTGATCGATAAAATCGATGAGGGCGGATTTTACGTTGACCGCCGGGTTTTCTCCGATCCGGAAATTTTCAAGCTCGAAATGAATCGGATTTTCACGCGGGTCTGGGTCTTCCTCGGCCACGAGAGCCAGATTAAAAAGCCCGGCGATTTCATCACCACCTGGATCGGTCAAACGCCAGTGATTCTGAATCGGAAGTCCTCCGGCGAAATTGGCGCACTGGTCAACTCCTGCGCTCATCGTGGTGCGATGGTCACGCGCGCCGGCAAAGGCAACAGCGCGGTGTTCGCCTGTCCGTATCATGGATGGTGTTACGATACCGAGGGCAAAAACGTAAAGGTTCCCGACCGGGAAAATGGCCACTATACGCCCCATTTTGATCGGGACAACCACGATCTTACACCGGTTCCGAAGGTGGCGAGTTATCGTGGATTCATCTGGGGCAGCCTCAACGAGCAGGCCGAGGATTTGTCCGTTTACCTCGGTGAGACGAAGTCAGTAATCGATCTGCTGGTCGACCAGTCGCCGCAGGGTCTTGAGGTTTTGCGCGGCTCGTCAACCTATACCTTCCAGGCCAACTGGAAGCTGCAGATGGAGAACGGGATCGACGGCTACCATTTCCCGATCGTGCACGCCAGCTATGTGATGCTGGCGCGGCGGCGAGGCGACGCGGCCAAGGCGCAGATGCTGGACGTGCGCAAGCTGATGGAAATGCAGACCGGTTGTTACCACTTCGACAATGGCCATGCGATGATCTGGGGCGACCTGCCAAGTCCGGACTGGCGTCCGCATTATGATCAACGCGAGGTGTTGATCAAACGCTACGGTGACGATCGTTTCCATTGGATGATGGAACGGATGCGCAATTTGATGGTCTTTCCCAACGTCCAAATCATGGACCAGGCCTCCACGCAAATCCGGATCTTCCGCCCGATTTCTCAAGATGAAACCGAGGTCAAGATCTACTGCATCGCTCCGGTAGGAGAATCGCGGGAGAGCCGCGCACGCAGGCTGCGGCAATACGAAGATTTCTTCAATGCCAGCGGCCTTGGAACACCCGATGATTTGGCGGTATTCGAGGCCTGCCAGATGGGTTACAAGGGTGCCTTTGGCCGTTATCTTCAGCCCTACGATCGCGGCATTGGCGCGATGATCGAGGGCGCCGACGATGAGGCCGACAAAATCGGGCTTAAGCCGGCGGCTAGCGGCATCAACAATGCCGATGAAATTCTTTATCACGGACCATACCGGCAATGGCTTAAGCTGATGGCGGAAAATACGGAAAACGCTGAGCGGGTTGAGTCGTGAGCGAATTGTTCGAGGCGGTCAGTGATCTGCTCTATCGCGAGGCGGCCTTCATCGATCGCTGTCAGTGGTCTGAATGGCTGGAGCTGTTTACGGAAGACGTTCAGTATTGGATTCCGTGCTGGGACGATGACGGAAAACTGACCGGCGATCCGCAAAGCGAAATATCGCTCATCTTTTATGACAGCCGCAAAGGTCTTGAAGACCGGGTGGTGCGGATTCGTTCAGGATTTTCCGCCGCTTCCGTCACCATGCCGCGCACCTGCCATCAGGTAACTAATATCAGAATCGAAAAAGCGGTGGGCGACTCGCTGGAGGTCGGGGCGGCGTGGACCGCGCATTCCTATCATCTGGGCCAAACCAAAATTTTCTACGGCTTTTATGACTATCGGCTACGGCGCGTGAACGACGCATGGCGCATCTGCAGTAAGAAGATAACGATCGTCAACGACGTGATTCCCACGCTGCTGGATATCTTCAGCGTCTGACGCCGCGGCTGACTTGAGCGATCGGCAATCTACGTTCGAGGATCCGGCGCGGTTCCGTTAGTCTGCTGGCCGCTCCCCCTGCTCGCCAGGTTTTTTTACCCGTAAACAAAATTGAAAATTCTTGGAATTTCCGCCTATTACCATGACAGCGCCGCCGCGCTGCTCGACGACGGCCGAATCGTCGCCGCCGCGCAGGAGGAACGTTTCTCGCGCCGCAAGCACGATCCGCGATTCCCGCGCAATGCGATCGCCTACTGCCTTGATGCCGGACGCACCCGCCTGACCGAACTTGACAGCATCGTTTTTTATGACAAGCCATTATTGAAATTCGAGCGTCTGCTGGAAACCTATCTCGGCTATGCGCCGCGCGGCCTGGGATCGTTCATTTCGGCGATGCCGGTCTGGCTCAAGGAGAAGCTGAACCTTAAATCGCTGCTCAAACGGCAACTCGCGGCGCTCGATGGATGCTCCTCCTCGCGCCTGCCAACGATCCGTTTCACCGAGCATCACCAGGCTCACGCCGCCTCCGCCTTTTTCCCCAGTCCGTTCGAGCGTGCCGGAGTGCTGTGCCTCGATGGCGTCGGCGAGTGGGCCACCACCTCGGTATGGCTCGGCGCCGGCAACGAACTCACGCCGATATGGGAGATCGATTTCCCGCATTCGCTCGGGATGCTCTACTCGGCCTTCACCTACTACACCGGATTCAAGGTGAACTCGGGCGAGTACAAGCTGATGGGACTCGCACCCTATGGCGAGCCGCGTTACGCCGATCTGATTCTCGACCAACTTATCGATTTGAAACCTGACGGCAGCTTTCGCCTCGATATGGAATTTTTCAACTATGCGACCGGGTTGACCATGACCAACGCGCGCTTCGACCGGCTGTTCGGTGGACCGCCGCGTAAGCCTGAAAGCCGGTTGGGTCAGCGCGAGATGGACCTCGCGGCCTCGGTGCAGAAGGTGACCGAGGAGGCGATGCTGCGTCTGGCGCGCACCGTGAATCGCGAACTTGGAGTGCAGTACCTGTGCATGGCCGGCGGCGTAGCGCTTAACTGCGTCGCCAACGGCAGGATCGTGCGCGAGGGGCCGTTTCGCGAGATTTGGATTCAGCCGGCGGCCGGCGACGCCGGTGGTGCGATCGGCGCCGCGCTCGCCACCTGGCATCAATATCATCGCAAGCCGCGGACGGCGGGCGCGGGCGATGCGATGCAAGGTGCGTTGCTCGGTCCCAGCTTCAGCAACGATCAGATCGAAGCGGCGCTGAAGAGCGCCGGCGCGGTGTTTGAAAAGCTCGATGAGCCGCGCCTGCTGGCACGCACCGCCGAAAGCCTGGCGCATGAAAATGTGGTCGGATGGTTTCAGGGCCGGATGGAATTTGGACCGCGGGCGCTCGGCGCGCGATCGATTCTGGCCGATCCGCGCAGCCCCCGCATGCAATCGGTGATGAACCTCAAGATCAAGTATCGCGAATCGTTCCGCCCATTCGCCCCCGCCGTGATGGGCGAGCGCGTGTCGCAATGGTTCGAGCTCGATCGCCCAAGTCCGTACATGCTGATCGTCGCGCCAGTGAAAGCGGAGTTGCGCAACACGATGACCGGCGCGCAGGAGGCGCTGTTCGGGATCGAAAAACTTAACGTGCCGCGTTCGAGTATCCCGGCTGTGACCCACGTCGACTACTCCGCCCGCGTGCAGACGATCCATCGGGAGACCAACCCCCGCTTCCACCAATTGCTGAGTCAGTTCGACGCCCTCACCGGATGCCCGATTCTGGTGAACACCTCGTTCAACGTCCGCGGCGAGCCGATCGTATGCACGCCCGCCGACGCCTACCGTTGTTTCATGCGCACGGAGATGGACTATTTGGTGATCGGCGATTTCATGCTCGCCAAATCGGCGCAACCAAAAATTGAACGCGATGAATCATGGCAACAGGAATTCGAGCTTGACTGAAGAGCCGGCAGCGCCAGCCTCGCGCAGGGAGTTGCGCGATTTCGGGCTGATCGTCGGCGGCCTGTTCGCGCTTATTTTCGGGCTGGCGATACCGCTGCTGAAGCATCGCGCGATACCCCTATGGCCGTGGATCGTGTGCATCGCATTGGTGGCGCCGGCGCTGTTTTTCCCGGAGGCTCTCAAGTTTCCGCAACTGGCATGGACCAAGCTCGGCCTGGTTTTGGGCTGGGTCAATCAGCGCATCATCCTGAGTATCATCTTCTATGTAATCCTCGTGCCCACCGGACTGATCATGCGGATTTGCGGGCGCGATCCGATGGCCCGCCGGTTCGATCCCGGCGCCGAAAGCTATCGCGTACCTGCGCGCAAACCGCCGCCCGAATCGATGAACCGCCCGTTCTGATCCAGCTTCCGCGCGGCGGCCGGATGGAAATCGACCGATAATATTGGGCATCAAAATGGGATATGCTAGGAATATCCTTGGAGGTGAAGGAATCATGCCGCAAGCCATCGTCGGCAAGTGGGGAAAGAACCTGGCCATCCGGTTTCCCGGCGAACTCGCGAAGGCCGCCCGGCTCAGCGATGGCGATCGCGTCGAGATCGAGGCGCTCGACGGCGATATCGTCATCCGGCGCGCCGTCCCGCAGTTCACCCTGGAGGAACTGTTCAAAGGCAAAAGCCCGAAACAATGGCGGGCGGCCTATGCCGGGGCCTTCGAGTGGGGAGCGGATGTCGGGCGTGAGATCGTCGAAGAATGACAGCGCGCACCTATCTGCCCGACGCGGGCGATCTGATCTGGACAGACTTCGACCCGACCAGGCGTATAGAACAGGCGGGGCGTCGGCCGGCCCTTGTGATCTCCTCGTCCACCTTCACCAGAAACGCGGGTTTGGCCGTCGTTTGCCCGATTACATCACATGTACGTCCGTTCCCGACCAGCGTGGTGCTGCCGCCGGGACTGCCAATCGCGGGGGAAATTCTAATCAGTCATATCCGTAGCATCGACACGATTGCCCGGCCCATCCGCTACGCGGGCGCTGCTGTGCCATCCGAAGTAGCGCAACTGGTCCGCGCGAAGCTGAACGCCTTCATCACGATATGACGGGCCCTCGCGAGAGCTATCCGACGCGAACGCGCGGAGTACGAGAAGCAAAGTTTATGAAGCGTGAATGCGATTTCAGCAAGGGCAAATGCGGAGCGGTCGCGCCGCCGGAACCGGGCAAGACCAGAATCACCATTCTGCTGTGCCTGCGCCATCCGGGAGAAACTCCGGGACGCTGGCATATCGCGGGGTGATGGGTCAAAATTCTGGGCAATAACGCAAGAAGGGAGTCTACTATGGTCATAGAGAGTCCCGATCCAACCGCGAACACGCTACTGGATTTGATCGCAGGCCATCGCGTGACAGCCGTGATCTACGTTTCCGCCAAGCTCGGCATCGCCGATCTGCTAGTCGAGCGCCCGCGCACGGCCACTGAGCTAGCGCAGTTAACCGACACCCACGAGCGCTCGCTACTCCGTCTGATGCGCACCTTGGTCACGCTCGGGATTTTCAAGGAAGGAGCGGAGGGCAGATTCGAGCTCACTGAGATGGGAATCCGTCTGGCGGGCAAGTCCGAGCGCTCACTAAAGGCCTGGGTCCTGGTCGAGGGTGAACTACTGAGAGCTGGATGGGGTCAGCTGATCGAATCGATCCGCACCGGTAAGACTGCTGACGAACTGGCAGGATTTGGCTCGGAGCGCTTCGAGAAGCTGGCGGAGATGAAGGACGCGGGCTTATTTAACGAAGGCATGGTCTCGATGACGCGCGCCGCGCTGCCGGCCCTGCTCGCCGCGTGCGACTTCGCGGGAGTCTCGACACTGTTGGATGTTGGCGGCGGGCTTGGCGAACTGATGAGTGCGATCCTGACGATGTACCCATCGATGCGCGGCATCGTCTACGATCTGCCGCATTGCGCAGAAGGAGCAAGAATGAATCTGTCCGCCGCAGGCGCTGCCGAACGAGCCGAATTCATCGCAGGAAGCTTCTTTGAATCCGTGCCTGCCGCTGCGGATGCAATCATATTGAAGAACATTATCCATGACTGGAACGATGAACGTTGCCTGCAGATTCTACGAAACTGCCATCGCGCGCTGAGACCGGGCGCACGGCTGACCGCGATCGATCGAATCGTGCCCGAGAAGCTGGAGCCCAAAGCGGACCATCTGTCGGCCATGTTGTCAGATCTGAATATGTTGCGCGGCGCCGGAGGATGCGAACGGACGGAGAGCGAACATCGCGAACTGCTCGGCAAGAGCGGCTTTCGGACCACGCGGGTCGTGCCCGCCGGCCGCTATAGCTTGATCGAGGCGACCGTCACATAGTTTTCCTCGCATGCTCCACCGTTTCCTCGCCACCAGCATGAGGCCTCCGCTGTGGAGTCCCCACGCTGGGGTGGGTTAATTTTCAAGGCGACCCCGGGTCAGTTCTGCACCGGCGCCTACAGTCGTCTACAGACGATCCCAGTTCGGATGAGCACGACGCTAGTATACATTCGCGAAATTTGTTTTCTTCCGAGTAACTGACTTATAACCGTGAGAAGCGATAGCAAACCGAAGCATCCTTGGTCATCCGAATCGCAGCGGCAGACAGCGGAGGTTTCATGAGCGGCAATTCTTCGATCGGGCGCGACCTGCGCGAATACCTCAAGGTGCTCGGCGCGGGGGGCGAGCTTACACGCATCACCACGGAAGTCGATTGGAACCTCGAGGCCGGAGCGATCAGCCGGCTGGCCTGCGAGCTGCGCGAACCGGCGCCGCTGTTCGAGAACCTCACCGGCTACCCGGGCCATCGCATGGCCGCCGTCCTGCTCGGTCCCGGACGGCCGCTTCATGCGCGGTTGGCGATGGCGATGGGCCTCGAAGATCGGACGGTGGGACCGCTCGATCTGATCGAACGGATTCGTCATGCGCTGGCCAGTCCACGAAAGCCGATTACCGTTGCTCGCAACGAAGCGCCGTGCAAGGAAGT
This sequence comes from Deltaproteobacteria bacterium, assembly GCA_027317185.1. Lineage (GTDB taxonomy): Bacteria > Desulfobacterota > Binatia > Binatales > Binataceae > JAJPIG01. The sequence continues at coordinate 12,190 of DAHVFB010000017.1, read as the reverse complement.
GATCATCCCGCTGGAAAAGGTCAACCTGCTGGAATTTCCCGCCCCGTGGATCAAGAGCATCGATGGCGGCCGCTATATCGGCACCTGGGATATCGTGGTGATCAAGGACCCGGAAACCGGATGGGTCAACTGGGCGATTTACCGCTGCATGGTGAAGGACGAGAAAAGCTTCGCCGTGCTGCTGCTGCCCTCGGCCCAGCATGGCGGCCATATCTTCGCCAAGTACGAGGCGGCCGGCAAGCCGATGCCGATCGCGCTGGTGATCGGCGCCCATCCGCTGCTCCACCTTGCCGCCATCAGCAATCTCGATTACGAGGTGAGCGAGGCCGAGGCGGCGGGTGGGTTGCTCGGCGAGGGCGCGCCGCTGGTCAAGTGCGAGACTATCGATCTGGAAGTTCCGGCCAACGCCGAGATGATAATCGAGGCCGAGGTGCTGCCGGGCGTGCGGGTCGAAGAAGGCCCCTTCGGCGAATATACCGGCCATTCGGCGCATCGCGGAAAAAGCCCGCTGGCGCGGATCAAATGCATCACGCATCGGCGCAATCCGATCCACACGATGGCGAACATGGGCAAGCCGTGGGACGATTGCGCGGTGCCCGAGTCATTGCTGCGCAGCGCGGTGGCCAAGGAGCGGTTGATGCGCGCGCGCATCCCGGTCAAATCGGTCTATTACCATTTCGGACTCACGCCGGTGGTTTCGGTGAAGCCCAGGCCGGGGGTGCACAAGCAGATATTGGCCACGATGCTGTCGTCGCCGCGGCTGATTCAATTTGGCGTCGTTTTTGTCGAAGAAGATGTCGACGTTACCGATCTGCAGGATGTGTTCTGGGCGATATCGACCCGCATGCATCCGAAGTCGTACCAGACGGTCGATAATATCGCGGCCAACCCGCTATGCCCGTTCCTGACGCCTGAAGAACGCAACACGATGGAAACCAGCATCTGGACGATGAACGCATCGCTACCCCATACCTGGTCGCCAGAGTACCGGCGCGACCATGCCAGCGTTTCGGATTTCGCACAGGGCTGGACCGACGATATTCGCCAGCGGGTTTTATCGCGCTGGAGCGAATACGGCTACCACGGTAAACCGTCCACCGACAAGGAGCCGGGCGGGGTTCCCTGAGACGGATTATCCGACGCCCGGCCTGCGACTGGTTACTCGTTGATCACCGCCACCAGATCGATCTCCACCAGGAATTGAGGATTCGACAGGCGGGTAACGCCGATCAAAGTGCTGGGCGGCGGCTGATCAGGATTGAAGTAACGCGGATTGCCGGGATCCGACAGCGCCTTGATGAAAGCGTCGACATCGAGCACGAACATCCGGCGATAGACCACGTCGTCCCAGGTCGCCCCGGCCGCCTTCATCTGCACGTCGAGGTTCTCCATCACCTTGCGGTACTGAGCCAGATAATCGCCGGGTGCGACGCAATTGTAGTCTTCGTCGGAAGGAGTTTGCCCCGCGATGAAGAGAATCTTCATCGGGCCTTTGACGCTTACCACCCGGGTAAAATGCGGATGCTTGAAGATGCCTGGCGGATTTATGAACTCGCGTTCCATGCTCTGATGCCTCCGTGGGAATGCCCAGCGCTCGCGAAACCTCGTCAGTGCATAGATCAGGTCTTCCTCGAAGGCAAACCGAAGCCGCCGCAACGGTCGAAGCCGAAAACCAGCCTGAAGAAAGCTACTTCAAAGCCCGCGGGGAGGCTCGTACGGCTGTACGATCACGCTGCGGTAAAGTTGAACCGTCGGCGACGAGTAATGCATCGCGAGCGCGGCTCCGCAGGCTACGCCCATGATGAATGAGATTAGGGTGACAAATCTCTGCCTCATCATTCGGTGCCTCAAGTCGAATTCAGGAATTTACAAAATTTTTATATAGTTCGGGCGGCATGGATGTTCTCGCGGGCCGGAATTAACGGAAAACAGGTATAGTTCTGACCGCTTGCGCCGAAATCATTTGAGAAATCACGCGACTATAAAAGCATTGCAGGGTCCCATCATTCCGGCCTGAAAGTCCCACAGCGCGATGGGGTTTGTTTCCGTTGTTTGAATGCCTCCAGCCACGCATCGCCGATGCAAAAGTACAAAGAATTGCGCGTGGTCATTCTATAAATGCAACTAACGCTTCGAACCGTTCGGCTACGTGATTGAGAAATGCCTATGGCGCGAGTGCGGAAACAGCGTCAACTAATCCTTGAAAAAGCCGTCATCAAAACAAATAAACATTGCCTGTCCGACTATTGCGCATGGCAACGATGCCATAGTAAAGCTGCGATGCAACGTGTGATTTTGGGGTCGCGACAAGGGTGCCGATCAAGCGTTCGTCAGAAGCGGGATGTTGATTGTCGATTTTGTGGTTTTGGCCGCGGTAATGGAGCGATGAACGTCCACCTTGGGTATCGTAACAGCGCCTTAAGAAACTTACGGGTTGGAGAGTAACAAGATCATGAAACTAAACGGCAAATCTTTTACCCATAGCTTCGGACTGTCAACCGCGCCAGTCCCCGTGGAGCCGTACATCTCCAAGGACTATTTTGAACTCGAACGCGAGCGAGTCTTCAAGCGATCATGGCTCTGCGTGGGAAGGGTCGAGGACATCAGTCAACCGGGAGATTATTTTGTTCGTGACCTGCCGATCCTCCGAACCTCGATAATCGTCGTTCGCGGCCAGGACGGCGCCATTCGAGCGTTCCATAACATGTGCCAGCATCGGGGTAATAAATTAGCTGGAACCGGCGGCACTCACGGCAACGTTTCTGCCTTCACCTGTTGTTTTCACGGTTGGAGATACGATTTAGACGGCAAACTTGCATACATTCCGGACGAACAAAGCTTTTTCGATCTTGATAAGTCGAAATTGAAACTTATGCCCTTGGCCAGCGATAGCTGGGAGGGATTTATTTTTGTAAATGCAAGCTTAACCGTTGGCGAGACGGTCGACCAATGGATTGGCGAGATGGCTCCCCTGGTTAAAGGTTTTGATTTCTCGTTTCCACTGGCCGGTCACTACCGAACGGATCTCCGTTGCAACTGGAAGATCGTGCTTGATTCTGTGCAGGAGGCATACCATGTCGTCGCGCTCCATCGCCGCACGGTCGCCTCTGCCTTTGCGGCAAAAGAAAATCCCTTTGCGCATCTTACTTCGGCCCGCATGTTCAAACGGCATCGGTCGGTGTCGGTGTGGGGAAATCCCAAGGTGAAACCGCGACCTTCTGAAAGTCTGGCGCTCAAGCTGGCCCGTTTATCATCTCCCTACACTCCGAGCATAAATCAAACGAACCATCCAGGCTTGAATCCCGAACAAGATAACAACTGGGCCTTCGATATTCACGTCCTATTCCCCAACCTTCAGATTATTCTGGGCGAGGGTTATTACTTAACTCAATGGGCCTGGCCAGTGGCAGTCGATCAAACGAGATACGAAGTTAAGATGTATATGAAGCCTCCCGCCGTTCCATCCGAATCGATTATGCAAGAGTTTAATAAAGTTATGCTTTATGACGTGCTGCTTGAAGACTTGTTTACGCTCGAAAACACTCAAGCTTCATTAAGTTCGGGAGTTAAAACAGAACTCAACTTTAGCGATCAAGAGGTCGCGTGCCGGCATAGCTACGAGGTTATCGATGCGATGATAAGGGGTTGATGGCTATCGGAAAGCTTTCATTACGCCGGGGCACTTGCCGAAAGAGCTTTCGAAGTGAATCGCGAACCTAAGGTGCAAGCTTCAAATGGATGACTCGAAACAAGGAAACCGCGAACTGCCCGCTGACTTCGCCCAGCTTGGTAAATTTGTGAATTGGGCACTGCCCACTCAGGGCGAACGCCGGGTTAAACGCCTGACCAGCACAATGCCGGAGATCGAGGAGTTCTACGCGGCAATACTGCCGGAAATGGAACGGATCGCAACGTACCTGGATCAATATCCGATGCATGAAATGCCGGATGACGCGAAGTTACTTCTTTACCTGACGTATGCTTTCATGGCGGTGGCGCCGGCGGTCGAAATCTTCAACGAGCCTTCAGTTACAGATGCGGCATTCGATTACAGGCGCTTCGTTGAGGTGGGCGAATAAACGAAACCACCGAAGACTTAGTTTGGCGCGAGGGGACTGGTGGCTACGTTTAAGGAGCCTCGACGCGTCTTCGACTACCAATGCGGAATTATTTGAATCAAGGCGCGGCATGAATTTGCGAGGGGCGATTAAAATGCTGATTGGTTCGGGCGAGAAAGCGCGTGCGACGACGATTTTGTGGTTCAGTTTGTTAGTGGCGATTGCTGGAATAACGTCGAACATCGGCGCTCGTGAAACGATCACGGGAAACGGTCAGGCCAGTGAGGTTATTCCGGCCGGGACGGTCCGCACAGAAGCTAAAGCGCCTGTTGATCATGTGATGGTTACCATTCAAGGCCCTGACTTGAGGGCATCAACGGTCACCGTGTTCAGCGATGATAAAGGGAGATTTCAATTCCCCGCTGTTGAAGGCGATGCAGATATTGCGGCCCTGACACTCAACTGTCGCAAGATCGGTTTCATCACAACCAAAATAGGCCGCTCACGAACTGCTGGGAAAATAGCTTTTTCCATCACGATGAAAAAAGTCAGCAACATTGCTGATCAGGTCCCGGCGTCTGCATGGGTCCCGGCGGCTGGCGGGTCGAATGGCTTGGCGCACAATGAAATGATTAAGCAGTGTGCCGTCGGTTGCCATCAGATGCCCTGGGCATCATCGGAGAAGTTCGCTTCCTCCATAGCACGATTGGCCCCGCAAGAACGGTTAGCGGGCTGGAAGGCCATGCTACAGACGATGCGGCTTTACAATAATAAGTTTGGAGGCGCCAATAGTCAGAGCATGATCGGTGGGCTTACACAGGGCAGTCATAACTTGAGCGATTACTTCTTCACCGATCGCATACTCAACCTCATACTGCCTTTCGTGACCGGTGCAATGCCTTACAACTTCGACAACTTTCCCGTCGCCAAGTTTCACGAAGAGAAGGAAGGCGGCGACGGGGTAACGATCTGGGAATATGCACTGAAGCCGAATCCGGATTCCTGGTACCGTGAAGTCGGAACGTCAACAGTATCGCCATTTGTTTGGGTTGTGGATTTCAGCCTCAACCGCTTGGTCAAACTGGACCCCACCAACGGTCATACCGAATACTTGCCTATTCCATTCGGTGGGCCCACATACCCGCATACTATCAATAGCGATGCCAAAGGAAACTTATGGGTTACCCTGGAAGCTATCGATGGATGTGGGATGTTCAATCCGCGATCGGGACATTGGACATTTTATGCGCACGTATTGCCCAAAAACCATGCGACCCACGATTTTATTCTGGATTGGCATGGACAGGTGGCGTTCGATGCTCATGGCCAGGTATGGCTGACTGACATTACTCATAATTATTTGGCCGCGTTAGATCCCAAGACCCACCGGGCCGTCGAATATCCACTGCCGCCGCGTAAGGATGGTCTTAAGGAAATGGAAGCGCCGTATGGCGCCGTGATGACGCCAGATCGCGAATTCATCTGGTTTGCTCAGTTCGGGGCCAATACTATCGGTCGGCTTAACTTGACCACTCATAAAGTGGATCGACTGCTTCAGCTTCCACAAGCCAGCGGACCGAAGCGGCCGACGATCGATCAGCACGGAATGATGTGGGTGAACTTGGCTGGAACAGGGCAGCTTTTAGAGTACGATACCAACTCCGATTATCACCATCTCTACGATCTGCCCGATCGTGCGAGTGGCCCCTATGCGGCGCGACTTGACCCGGTACGCGGGGTGGTGTGGCTCGCCGATACTAATAATGACGGGTTATACAGCTTCGATCCGCATAGCAAACAGTTTATTTTGTATAGGCTTCCGCGTCACGGAGCATTTTTGCGTCAAATCGCTTTCGATGATCGTACCGGAGATCTTTGGACGAGCTATGCAAATAAGGTTGGCGATCTTGCGCCGAATTATGCTGTACGCATTCGATTGAACAAGTCTCGAGGGCAGTGAAGACGCGAGCGGGGGTGTGTGAGTCCAGTACGGAGTCAGTGGCAGGTATCGTTATTCTTGCTTGAACGCCGGAGGTGAAAGAACAAAGACGATGAGAACTGACGAAGAAAACCGCAATTTTGGGACGACGAATTATCCAGAACTCGGCATTGGACCGATTTCGGCGGAGCCGTATTACTCGGCCGAGTATTTCGAGCGGGAAAAATCGTCGATTTTTTCCAAGGTGTGGCTGAATGTCTGTCGCGAAGAAGAACTTCCACAGGCAAACGACTTTGTGACATTTTATGTTCCCTCGAACAAAGCCTCCGTATTGATAGTTCGAGGCGATGACGGCAAAGTGCGCGCGTTCTACAATTTATGCTCCCACCGTGGAAACAAGGTTGTATGGGAGTCGAAGGGAAGCTCAAAAGCCTTCGCGTGTCGTTATCACGGATGGGCATACAGAAGTGACGGCACCCTTGCCTCGGTTCCTGATGCGGGCGGTTTTTTCGAGCTCGACCGCGGGCAGCTAGGACTGACTCCGATCCGGGCGGATATCTGGGGTGGTTTTGTGTTCATCAATTTTGATGCTGCGGGCGCCGAGAGCCTCAGCGATTATCTGGCTGAAGTCGGGGACCAGCTTAAGGGTTTCCCCTTCGCCAAATATAGCGCATGGTCGAGGTTCACGGCGGAGTTACGTGTGAATTGGAAGACCGCAATAGATGCGTTCCAGGAGACCTACCATGTCAGATTCCTTCATAAAAGGTCTTTGGGCGATTCATTGACAGGGCCGGAGAATCCCTTTTGCCACTGCGGTTGGGCTCAGGTTTATGATAGACACCGTACGATGTCGGTATACGGCAATCCCAAGTATTGTCCGACTCCCACTGAGGCATTGGCTTATCAGTTCGGTCCCAGCGCAACGAAAGGCAATATAGGTCAGGAGCAGGCGGGTATAAATCCCGGGAGACTGCCGGCCTGGGCGTTCGATGCACATCATATATTTCCTAACTGTGTGATGGGGATCAGCGCGGAAACCTATTTCACTCACCAGTTCTGGCCAATTGCAGTCGATCGGACCGCGTGGGTCGTGACTAATTATCATGCACCGGCAATGAACGCCGGCCAAATGTTCAATCAGCAATATAGTGACACGCAGCTACGAGACATCTTGCTAGAGGATGCAATTACCCTTGAGCATGCTCAGGAGGCCATTGGCTCAGGAGGGAAACGGTCGTTCATGTTGCATGATCAGGAATTGCTGATTCGTCATATGTACAATGTCGTCGAAGGTTATGTCAGAAAAGGCGGCAACTCGGCGCGGCCGCGGCTGCTCCACAAACAATAAGCTATCGCCATGGTTGATTTACCTGAACAATTTGGTGAGTTGGAAGGGTGGGCTCGGAATTGGGCCATCCAGTCGCAGAATGAGCGATGGCGCAAACGGCTGGAAAGCGATTTTAAGGATTTGAGGGAGTTTTATGACGCCGTGCTTCCGCGCGTCGGCGAAATACTGGAGTACTTGAACAAGATTCCAGCATCGGCGTGGTCGGATGCGGATTATAGGTTGCTTCATTTGGCGCTAAGCTTCGCCGAAGTCGCTCATGCGGTAGAAAAGTACGGACAACCTGGAGTAATCGATAGCTTTCCACCGTCGCGCTTTCTGCAGATCAAGAGCCGATTTCAATGATGACAGTGGGATGCGAGGAGTGGTGTTTGGAGCGAAAAGTTAACGCAAGTAGTTCCAGAAGATGAGGAAACGCATGAGCGAAACCGAGCAGATCGAGGAGTTGCCCGAAAACTTTAAAGAGCTTGAACGATTTGTATCCGCGTGGTCGCTCGCGAGCGAGCAGGAAAGGAACCGAAAGCGGCGCTCATCCTCGATGCATGAGATTCGAAGGTTTTACGATGCGATGCTTCAGCGGATGCCAGAAGTCTCGAAGCACTTGAACGGTTTCAACCTGCAGGAATTGCCACAGAGAGAATGCCGCTTACTGAATCTGGCTTTTTCGTTTATGGAGATAGCGTCGGCGGTGGAAGTGTATTCTTCACCTGACGTGCCGGATGCGATCGAGGCTGAACGCCTCACTATTTTGACTCCATGATTTCCGTGCCGCCTTGCAACGGCGACGTGAACCTGGAGAAAAGTAATTGAGGAAAGCAATATGAGCGACGCATTTGCGCCTTCAGCAAAACCTTGGCAGGTTTCGATCGAACCTAATATTTCATCTGGATATTTCGAGGCTGAGCGTAGCAGACTTTTCAAGCACGTATGGTTTCAGCTAGGCCGGGTCGAAGTCATACCAAATCCAGGTGACTACTTCGTCAGGCAGATTGACGTCTTAGGAGCTTCGGTGATCGTAAGCCGAGGCCGCGATGGAGTACTGCGGGCATTTCACAACATATGCCGGCATCGCGGAAATCGTGTGGTCAAACAGGCCGCCGGTTCAGCGAAGGCGTTTTCATGCGGATTTCACGGCTGGACCTACAACTCCGAGGGCGCGCTCGTGAATATTCCACTGGAGCAAGAGTTCCGGGGTTGCGATAAAGCGGATTTGAGTTTGATCCCGCTCGCAATCGAAGTCTGGGAGGGCTTCATTTTCGTCCACTTGAATATTGAACCGGAAGAGAGTTTGCGCGACTATCTCCAGCCGGTCGCCGGACTACTCGACGGGTTTCCTTTTGCCGAGATGGAGTTGAGCGGCTGGTGGAGCGCCAGGCTCGCTTCGAACTGGAAGACTTTTCAGGATGCCTTTATTGAGGCCTATCACGTTTTAGCCGTCCATCGGCGATCCATACCTGATTTTCGCAGTGATCCCATCGTACCCACCGCGCAGTCGCTGGGCAGGCATTGTAAGCTCACGTATTACCAAAACCTGCATCATGAGCCGAAACCTGCGGAGGCGATGGCCTTTGAGCTGAGCTCTTTAGCCTTCCTCAACGCGGGCGATGCCAACGAATTGAAAACCCGGCGATGGGCGTCATTGAACTTTGAGCGGCGGGATAATTGGGTATTCGACGAATTCGTCATTTTCCCGAACTTTCATCTGTTCCTGGGGGACGGATGGATGCTGTGCCATGAATTCTGGCCAGTGGACGTGGATCACACCGATTGGCACGTAAAGTACTATCAGCAGCGTACCACGAGCCCCACAGTCAGAATTGCTCAGGAGTATTCAAAGGTGGCGATGAGAGACGCGATTCGGGAAGATCTTAGCACGATCGAAAGCACCCACGCCGCGCAAAGATCGGGTGCGATGCCGTTCATGACGCTGTCGCCGAGCCTGGACGCCCTGATCATTCATCATCACGGCGTCGTAGCTGAGTATGTCGGCGCGCGCCTGACGGGGATTGAACCATGACGCCAACTTTATGTTGCCGCCAATTCAAATCCCTGCGACGGCCAAACGGCGCTTTTAAGTAAGCCGGTGAGCGGAGACGGCGCCGTGGCTAGCCTTAAGGACAATCGCAGAAATCGGGCGCCCGAAAGAGCACAGGTTGAGACAGCGATTCAGCTCGAAATTGGCTCCGGCATTTTCTACTATGCATAGTTGTTGAGAAAATCGACGGCATGTGCGCCCGTAGCTCAACTGGACAGAGCATCGGACTTCGGATCCGAGGGTTGGGGGTTCAAATCCCTCCGGGCGCACCACGCTCCGACCTGGGTCCGGGCACTCTCCAGCTATGCACTCTCCAACTATTCCGCTCTGAAGAACGCAAATCCGTGATGTAAGCGCGGCGCCGGCCGGGTAATCGCCCGCGGCCCGTCATTCGCCGCGCCAGACCGGCTTGCGCTTTTCCACGAACGCGCGCGCGCCTTCCCTGAAGTCCGCGCTGTTGCGCACCTTGGCCGAAAATTCTTCGAGGTCCCCGTGCTCGGCGTCAAAGGCGTCGCGGACGCATCGCCGTACGATCAGCTTGAGCGAGCGCATCGACAGCGGGGCGTTGCCGGCCAGCTTCTCGACCATCGCGATGGCGGCGGGGTCGAGGTCTTCGTTGCTGACAACTTCATGCACCAGACCCATCGCTACCGCGCGCTGCGCATCGAGCAGATCGGACGTCAGTAGGATGTAATTGGTGTTGGGCGCGCCCACCGTCTCGATCAGTTTGCGCGCGAAGTCGAACGGCACCGTCAGCCCGATTTTGCCCAGCGTCATGCCCATCCGGAGGTCGTCGGAAGCGATTCTTAAATCGCAATGCAGCGCCAGTTGCAGTCCGCCGGCGATCGCCGCGCCGCGAATCGCCGCGACGGTTGGAATCGGCAGTTGCTCAAGCCGGCGAAACAGATGCTCGAGCGGCGACGGATCGTTGCCGCGTTCCATACCGGCCGCTTCGGCCAGATCGATTCCCGAACAAAAGCCGCGCCCCTCGCCGCGAATCAGCAGCGCGCGCACTTCGCGATCGGTCTCGACCTCGCCGAGGCCGCGATCGAACGCCTCGATCATCGCGGCATTGAGCGAATTGCGCTTCTCGGGCCGGTTGAGCGCGAAGATGACGTAGTTCCGATTACGCGTGATCCTGAGCAGTTCGTTAGGCATTTCGACAGTTTACCTTTTCCATCGACCGCAGTGGTATCTGTCGAATCGATACGTCACGCGCGCAAGCGCAATGCGTTCCTTGCCAAAATGACAAAAGCCTCTAAAGAAAGTAATGCAATCTGTTGCAAATGGCCAAAAGTATATATAAACATTCATATCTCTTAAGTATGTGTAAAAGCATGCTGAATTCAATTCAGCATGGCCAGAACAAGGAGGGATCAATGAAACAGTACGCAAAGCTATCGCGAAAAACGATTTACCGGCATTGCTGCTGCATTTCTGCTTTTTGCAGTTGCAGCGAGCAGTTGGGCGGGATCAGTGGATTTGTTCGGCGGCTCGGGACCACTGGATCAGCTACTCAACTCGGCATCATCGGGAGGTGCGGCGGGTTCAAACGCGGTTAATGCCAACACGTCTAATCCCAAGCCAGTCACGAAATTCTCGGCAAACGGGCGGTTAACCGAATCGCTTGATGCCGGCGGATGTGCGAACAACCCCATCACTGCGAGCTGTTCCTCCAGTAACTGTGATTTCGTTCAAATGTCGGGTCAGGTGCAGGGCACCGGCTTGGGCAAGTCTACCTTGGATGCCTGCTATACGATTATCCTCGGGAGCAGCAACGGAGCTTGTCTCAGCGGACTTGGCATCGGGACATTAACCGCCGCAAACGGTAAGGCCGTTAACATCTCATTTGGCGGAAACTTCTGTTTGGCCGACTTGAATACCTCGACATCGACACTTTATTACTCAACGAATCTGACCTATGTCGTCGAGGGCGGTACGGGTCCGTTTGCTACGGAAACCGGCACCGGCAATATCACAACTTCAAATATCTTCGTCTCGGGCGGTAGCACGACTCCAATCCCCGGCACCGGAGAAATCTCCATCAACGGGAACCTGTCGAAGAACTAATTGCTAAGCGTCTTTGATCCAAAGGCCCGGGGCATCTGCTCCGGGCTTTTTTTTGCGCATTTTCTTGTCCGCCGTTTTTGGCCTCGGCGCAAATGCGTTTACGCCACGATGCTCAGCAGCTTGTCCGGGACGTAGATGATCTTGCGCGGCGGCTTGCCGTTCAGATGGCGCACGACCGCATCGCTGGCCAGCGCCATCGCGCGTACCTCGTCTTCCGCCGTACCCGCGCCGACCTGTAAACGATCGCGCACCTTGCCGTTGATCTGCACCACCACGGTGACCATCTCGTCGCGGGCCAGTTCCGGATCGAAGGCCGGCCATGATTCCAGATGAATCGAACGATCGTGACCGAGCGCGCGCCACAATTCCTCGGCGATATGGGGAGCCATCGGCGCGAGCATCAACACATAGGTCTCGATCGCGAAGCGGCCGGCCGCCTCGGGAGTCAGCTTCGACAAATAATTGAGTTGATCCATGAGCGCCGCCAGCGCAGTATTGAATCGCGTTCGATCGAGGTGATTGGTGAGCGTCGAAATCGTCTTGTGCGCGCGCCGAACGGTATCCGCCCCAGGCGCTCCGGCCGGGCATCCCGCCTCGACGTAGCGGCGGACCATCGTCCATACGCGGGTCAGATAGCGAACGGTGCCGGCCACCCCGTCTTCGTTCCAATTGGTCGGCTCCTCGAACGGACCCATGAACAGTTCCCACAAGCGCAAGGCGTCGGCGCCGTACTGATCGATCAT
>DAHVFB010000179.1 GCA_027317185.1 Deltaproteobacteria bacterium | reverse complement strand
TTACCGGATGGGCCGGCCTGTACGAAGTCAGTCCCGATCGCAGCGCGATTGTGGGTCAGGCCGCACCGCGCATCTTCGAGGCGCATTCCTTCAGCGGGCGTGGCGTGATGCAATCCTACGGCGCGGGCCAGGCGCTGGCCGAACTGATCGCGCTGGGGCACTATGATCGATTTGACGCCAGTGCGCTCGATCGTCGCCGCTTCGCCGAAAGTCGGCCGATCCGCGAGGAACTGCATATCTGAGCGGCCGCTCTGACGACGCTGGTGTTTGTTCTGTTATGGTGAGGCGGCTGGAAAACTGATGCCTCGGGCATGAAGGTAACCGCATGTTTTCATCGATTGAAGATGTGAGCGATCGTTTCGCCGAACAGAAATATATCGCCAGCCGCCGTATCGCGACGGTGATCTACCTCGCCAGCCGGCTGATGAAGCCGATCCTGGTCGAAGGAGCGGCGGGCGTCGGCAAAACCGAACTCGCCAAGGTGCTGGCCGCGGCGCTCGATTACGAACTGATCCGCCTGCAATGCTACGAGGGTCTAGATGAAAGCAAGGCGCTGTACGAATGGGAATACGCCAAGCAACTGCTCTATAGCCAGATTCTGAAGGACAAGATCGGCGAGGTGCTCTCCGGCAGCCGTGGACTGGCGGAAGCGGTCGACCAGATCGCGCGCGAAGACAACGTATTCTTCTCCGAGCGTTTCATATTGCCGCGCCCGCTGTTACGCGCGATCACCAGCGAGCGGCCAGTGGTGCTGCTGGTCGACGAAATCGACAAGGCCGACGCGGAGTTCGAGGCTTTCCTGTTGGAGCTGTTATCGGATTTTCAGGTGACTGTGCCGGAGATCGGAACCCTGCGGGCGCGCAGTATTCCGCTGGTCGTGCTCACCTCCAACAATGCCCGCGAGATGTCCGACGCGCTCAAGCGCCGCTGCCTGCATCTCTACATAGATTTTCCGGACCACGCGCAGGAACTCGCGATCGTAAAACTGAAAGCGCCCGAAGCCAGCCACAGCCTGGCCGAGGAGGTGGTCACGATGGTTCAATCGCTGCGCAAGATCGATTTGAAGAAGACTCCGGGGATCAGCGAAACCATCGACTGGATAAAGGCGCTGACGCTGCTCAATCTGGATACGCTCGAACATCAACTGGTCAACGATACGCTCGACACCATCGTCAAGTACGAAGCCGATATCCGCAAGGCGCAGGAGGAGCTCAAAAACCACCTGCGCGACCTGCGCAGCCGCCGTCCGCCGGCCAGCGGCGAGGACAAGGATCTGCTCAACTGACCGCTTCCGGCATCTTCAATGGACGACAAGCTAATCGAATTCGCGAATCTGATGCGCGACAACGGCGTGCGGGTATCGACCGCCGAGACGCTCGATGCGGTCGCCGCGGCTGCGCTGATCGGCTTTCGCGATCGCGATAGTTTTCGCGCTGCGCTGCGCTCCACCATGGTTAAGAGGTCGCGCGACCTGCCGGCCTTCGAACAGCTTTTCGAGATCTATTTCTCGGGCCTTGGCGAAATTATCAAGCAGGCCGGCGAAGCGGTTCGCAACGAGATGGCGATGACGGAGCGCGAGTTCCAGGAATTTATCGAGCAGGTCGAAAAGTTTTTGAAAGAGCAGGGCAATGAGCTTTCCGATCTGGCGCGGCGCCTGCTGGAAAACAATTCAGGCGAGCTGCAACGGATGATTGCGGCGGCCGCGCGCGAAATCCAGCTCAATCGGATGGAGCGCAGTCTCGAACAGAATCATTTTGCGCAGGCCTTGGCCCGTGCGCTTGGTCTCGATCGCTTGCAGGGCGAAATGCGCTCGCTTCACGATCGGCTCCCACCGCAGGAGGACGATCTGGCTAGCGCGCGAATGAAAGAATATTTCGAGCGGCGGATGAAGGCGCTCGACGATATCATCCGGCGCTACGTCCGGATGCAGGGCGAGCAGCGCGAGGTGCGCGCGCGCGCAAGTTCGCAGCTCGATCAGGTCGGCGACAAGAGCTTTTTTTTTCTTTCCCAGGAAGAACTCGACCGTATGAATCAGGCGGTCACCCAACTGGCCCAACGTTTGAAGAGCATCGTTGCCGTGCGCCGCAGGCACGCCCGGCGCGGCCGCTTCGATATCAAACGCACGCTGCGGCACAATCTTCAAAATGGCGGGGTGCCGTTCGATCTGCATTTCGATCGGCGCCGCAAGGACAAGCCGCAGGTGGTGATGCTCTGCGACGTATCGGATTCGGTGCGCAACGCCTCGCGCTTCATGTTGCAATTCGTCTACTCGCTGCAGGAACTCTACTCGCGAGTGCGAAGCTTCGTGTTCGTCGCCGAGATTGGCGAAGTCACCCCCTTGTTTCGCGATCGAGATTTGAAAGAGGCTCTCGACGCGGCCTTGAGCGGTGATATTATTAACGTGTACTCACATTCAAATTTCGGCAGCGCTTTCCGCGCCTTTGCCCATGAGCATCTGGGCGCGATAAATCGGCGCACCACCGTGATCATTTTGGGCGACGCACGCAATAATTATAATTTGCCCCACGATTGGTGCCTGCGCGAAATCAGGCAGCGGGCGCAACGGCTGATCTGGCTTAATCCGGAAAGCCGCGGCACCTGGGGATTTGGCGATAGCGAGATGGAACGTTACGCCGTTCACTGCGACACGGTCGAGGAATGCCGCAACTTAAACCAGCTTTACCGGGTGATCGATCGCCTCGTGCCACGCTGAATCGCGCTGTGCTTGGCTTGATCGACGGGCTGCGCGAACTACTTCGGTTGACGGTCACGCCGCTTTGGTCCAAGATAATGCCACAAGCATTGAAAGTCGCAGGTACTGGGCGCAGATCGATTAACCCACAGACTTTCAGGTCATCTATGGCGGGGCACAGAGAAGATTTTATTCTAATGATGGTTGGGGGATTGACGCTCGATCCGACCACCAAGATGCCAATTGTGGTGCTCAAAGACCCGGACAACAAGCTCAATCTGCCGATCTGGATTGGACCGCTGGAAGCCGCCTCGATGGCCACCGAGCTTGAGGGAATCAAGCCGCAGCGTCCGATGACGCACGACCTGCTGCGCAATCTGCTCACCGAATTGGGCGCCACGGTGGAAGCGGTCGAGGTGACCGAACTGCGCGAGAACACCTATTTCGCGCAGATTCAGCTCCGCAGCCACGACGGGCGTGCGTTGCAGATCGATTCGCGTCCGAGCGATGCAATCTCGCTGGCCCTGCGCACCAAATCGCCAATCTATGTCGCCAAGCAGGTGCTCGAAGTCTCGAGCGAGCTGCACGAATCGCAGCCCGGCGATCAGCAGCAGAGCGTCAATGACCAGAATCTGGCCAGCGTCTCACGCGACAAATGGTCCGAAATCCTCGAACGTATGTCGCCTGAGGATTTCAAATACAAAATGTAAGTGAAGGGCAGGGCGAATAGTTTCACCCTGGCCGCGTTCTCCCACCTATGGCTTCGACACATCGCAAGCTTAACCGTAAGGAACTAAAGCAGCCCGACGAGTTCATGACACTGGCCGGGTCGGCTCAGCAGTATCTGCTCTCGCATGTGAGCGAATTTTTCGCCGGGATCGCCGTGATAATCGCCGCCATCGCGGTGATTATCGGAATTCGCTTTTATCAACAGCATCGGGCGAAAGTCGCCGCCAATGATTTCTATCAGGCCTTCAGCGCGCTCGATGCCAAGGACTACCCGTCCGCCGAGCAACAGTTCCGGCAGCTTGCCGATTACGCACCACGGCTGCAGGTCGGACGGCTGGCTGAGTTCTACCTCGGCACCAGCTATTTGGAACAGAACAAATTGGCGCCGGCGCGCGATGCGATCACGGCTTACCTCAAGCATGACCCCGATCCGATGTTCGCCAATTTGGCGATGATGAACCTCGGCGTGGTGTACGAAAAGCTGGGGAATCTGAACCAGGCGCTGGCGAGCTATCGTCAGGCCGCGCAGACGCCGGGACCGGAACAGGTGCGCGCGCAACTGGCGGTCGCCCGGATGATGGTGCGGCAAGGTAACGATCAAGGGGCTATCGCCCAATACCGCCGCTTTCTGACTGAAAATCCGTTCGCGCCCGAACGACAGGAGGCGATGGAAGCGCTCGCAAGCCTGGGCGTACCGCCATCCAACTCCGCATCGACCTCGGTCGGCACGCCGGCGGCGGCTACGATCAAGCCGGTCCCGTTCTCCGGCATCGCGCATTAAAGTTTAGAAGCAGCACTCACTTCGGCACCTCCCTCGCAAATATGCGGGGAAAGGGCTAGAGAATTTTGTGTCCGATTATTGTATAGGGGGGACAGCCTTTGCCCTCGGTTTTGACCAAGGCTGATGGTGTCTCCGATCGCACTGTGCCTACACGATCGTGCAGCCGACGCTATTCTTGAGGCGATGCAAGGGCATTGGCAGGCAGCAACTCCGCCTCGATAATTAAAGCTAAACTTAAAGTTTATCCTTAAGTTTATGGTTTTTCCCGCAGTCCCTCTTCATGCTTTTCAACTTCCTTCCCTCGCTTATTCGCGGGGGAAGGTATGGAAGGGTGCTGTCCCCTATCTCACTTGGCGGCAGACTGCGCGCCGCGATGGTCCTTCAGTTCCGAGTTAACCACGAATTCGAAGGCCTTCTCCTCCGGTAATCCTGCTACCGGGATGCCATTGATCAGGAAGGTCGGCGTCGATTGCACATGCGCCAGCATCCCATCGCGCATATCCTGATTCACCTGTTCGTCGGCCGATTTACCCATCATGCAGGAATCGAGTGCGCTCTGATCGAGCTTCGAGGCTT
>DAHVFB010000178.1 GCA_027317185.1 Deltaproteobacteria bacterium | reverse complement strand
GGTCGAGCGCGGCGACGACGACGCGCGCCAGCGGATGGTCAACTCGAACCTGCGGCTCGTCGTCTCGATCGCCAAGCGCTACCGCTGGTCGGACGTGCCGCTGCCCGACCTGATCCAGGACGGGATCCTCGGCCTGATGCGCGCGGTCGACAAGTTCGACTGGCGCCGCGGCTACAAGTTCTCGACCTACGCCACGTGGTGGATCCGCCAGTCGATGTCGCGGGCGATCGCCGACCAGGGCCGCACTATCCGCATCCCGGTGCATATGGTCGAGACCATCAACAAGCTGCTGCGCGTCACCCGCCTGCTGGTCCAGCGCCTGGGGCGCGAGCCGAGCCCCGAGGAGATCGCCGAGCAGATGGAGATGCCGCTGGACAAGGTCCAGAAGGTGCTCAAGATCGTCAAGGAGCCGATTTCGCTCGAAACGCCGATCGGCGACGAAGAGGAGAGCTCGCTCGGCGATTTCGTCGAGGACGAGCTGGCGCCGTCGCCGGTCGAGGCGGCGATCCAGGGCAACCTCGGCGAGCAGACCCGCAAGGTGCTGGCGACGCTGACGCCGCGCGAGGAGCAGATCCTGCGGATGCGCTTCGGTATCGGGCAGAAGACCGACTATACACTCGAGGAGGTCGGCAAGCAGTTCGCGGTGACCCGCGAGCGGATAAGGCAGATCGAGGCCAAGGCGCTGCGCAAGCTGCGCCAGACCGGGCGCTCGCGCAACCTCGAGGGGTTCATGGAGCGGGAACAGTAAGGCGTTTTGATTTTCTGTTCTGGCTAAGCAACGGGACGGAGGCCTCGCGGCCTCCGTCCCGTTTTATTTCGCTCGCCAGCACCCGTGCCCCGCGCACGCGGAATCATGATCTTTCACCACAGGAAGCGCGTGGGTGTTCTACCGTAGACTGATCTTCGTTTTTCAGCCTTCGGAAGACGTTTGGAGCAGTTTTGCCTGAAGATCCTGCATAACCTTCTCGCCAGTTTCGTCCCGAAGTTCGTTGCTCAATTCGCCCGCGATAATGAGCGCGGCCTGATTTCCCGACATACCAGTGACGGCGCGATCGCCTGGTGCCGCATCCTTATCCCAATCAAAGCGCCCATGCACTTGCTCAAGATAATTCGCCATCTCGTCCACTGTATAGCGTGTTCGCGCCAAGCATCGGTCAATGATTGTTCCCCCCAGGCACGACAAACTGAGTACGCCGACGTTTTTGAGAAGCAGATGCTTTTTTGGATCGGCCCACTCCTGCGCGAAGACCCGTTTAACGGCATTCCAGTAGTTCCTGATGACCATATACTGCGCTTTGGGGTCGGTAAAGTCGTGGATGTACTGGCTTTTGCTAAGAATCTTAGCAACGCCTGTCTGGAGGCTCACGAAGTTGACATGGCGGACTAATCCCTGCACCTTGGATGATTTTTTTGAGCCGCCAAGATGTACTAGTCCATGCCATGGGGAACTTGGGTCTTCAACAAGCCGATTGGCTATCCACCGGTCTGGATGGTCCCGTACCTCCTTCTCCTCGGGTGTTAATCTGCTCTGCATAATGGCGAGGTGGGAGGTGTTAAGGCCCTTTTGATTGGCATTGATGTCAACGAATAGCGAACGCTCCTGCTCGCGATTCAATCCTACGAGCATTTGGAAAGGGATCGTTGCCATGAGCGGTTCCCTTGTCCGATCGTCGCCCGCGCCGTAAAACAGTCGGTGATTACCGTCTACTCGGCTGACAAAAACTTTGGTGCCACCGATCATTTTGCTCAAATCAAATCTGACACGATAAAATTTGGGCTCGGTCGTTGGATCGCCCGAATTTGACGTGTAGCCGATCGGTTCAATTTGGACGACCTTCTTGTCACGGACATTGATCACAACTTCGGGGAATGCGCGGGGTCGCGCATGATCAACATCCCGCCTGACATACTCATAGGCCTCGCTAGTGTCCCGAGTTAGAGATTCGCAGCACATGTTTCGGCGAAAACACCAGCAATTCCAACGCTTCTTTGTTCAACGAACTTCAAACTCAGGACACTAGCGTGGTTGGGCGACAGGTCCCGCTGAAGCCCTTCCGGGTTGCTCACCTGATCGAAAACGTCAGGCTGAGATAGAAGGGCCAGATGGGCGAGCGGCGCCGATTCACGATAGCACGTAGTATCGAGATTTCTGTCTTCCTTGACGATCATTTCGACCATCTGGATTCCGGTTAATTTCATTCGCTTTCACTCTCCTTTTTTTGAGTTTAAGTCTCAAATATGAGAGTGAGGGTATCGATTTCGTTTGTGACTGTTAATTCCTCTTTTTTGAGAGTTGATATTTCACCAATCGCTTCCGCGATTGGACCGCCGCTTCGAGGGTCTGACGGATGAAACGCTGGTAGGGCATTCCAGCTCTCGATGCGCCGGTCTTGACCGCAGCAAGCAGTGCCGCCGGCAGACGCATATTGACTCGAGCACTCTTGGGCTCAAACTCGAAGCGCACTTCACGCATCCCGGAAAGGTCGTATTCGGTCAGGTCGGCGTGTGCGACAAAGGCCCCTGCGTGCTTATCGCTCTTGAGCGCGGGCAGCTTCTTTTTCATAGTGATCGACCTCTCTTTTGTGCATATAGCGGGCGCTGATAAGACGGATGAAGACGTCGGCCCGGCGCCTTCGCAGCGTGAACACCATCAACACGCTGCGCCGATCGTCGGTTTTGCCGATCGCCTTGAACCGCTCCTCTTGGTCGGAATGGGCCGGATCGGGAAATATCGCTACGGGACGCCTGAAGAGCTCTTCGATCGCGGCGATTGGGACACCGTGCTTCTCGCATTTGAGGCGGTTAGCCCGATCCCACTGAAACCCGGTAAAGGATAAGCGTGTCACCAGAGTATGTACGTTTGTATCGCCATTCGTCAACTCGATGCGGTTCGGGGGCGAGGCTGTCTAAGCATCCAAAGCAAAGTCTGCGCGCGCAACGATGAAATCTTGCGCCGCAAACGGGCGGTGGAAAATGTTTCACGTGAAACATTTTGCCGCATCTTTGCGGGGCAATTGTTCACCCCGGACCGAGCGCCTACTTGATCGCTTTGATCTCCCGCAAGTGCGCGAGTTCCGCGCGCGTGTAGCCGTGCGCCAGCAGCACCTGCTCGGTATGCTCGCCGACCAGCGGCGGCCGCGTGACCTGGCCCGGCGTGTCGCCGAGCTTGACGCCCAGGCCGGTGGTCTTGAATTCGCCGAGTGCCGGATGAGCCATCTTGAGCAGCATCTCGCGCGCCGCAATCTGCGGATGGTTGAACATCTCCTCGATCGTCTGAATCGGCCCCGAAGGGATGCCGCGCTGGTTGAAGAGAGCCATCCAGTGCGCCGCCGGATGGCTCTTAAGCGCCGCGTTGATCGCGTCGGTCAGGGCGGCGCGATGCTTGATGCGATGGCCGAGTTTGTCGAAGCGCGGGTCGCCGGCCAGCTCGGGCCGTCCGATCACCTTGACGAACGTGCGCCACATCGCCTCGTTGCCGACCGCGATATTGAACGGCCGATCGGCCGCCTGGAAGACGCCGTGCGGCGATGACAGCGGATGGTGGTTGCCGGCCGGACCGGGGGTCTTGCCGGTATCGAAGTAAATCCCCGCCGACCAACTGAGGATGCTAACGATCGCCTCGACCAGCGAGGTCTCGACCTGCTGGCCGCGGCCGCTGCGATGGCGCGCCTCGAGCGCGAGCAGGATGCCCTGGGCGGCGAAGATGCCGCCGAGCAGGTCGCAGATCGCGATACCGACGCGGGTCGGTCCGCTCTCGGCGGTCCCCGTCACGCTCATCAGGCCGGAGAAGCCCTGCGCGATCTGATCGAAGCCGGGATAGTCGCGCAGCGGGCCGGTGGCGCCGAAGCCCGAGATGCTACAGGCGATAATCCGCGGATTGCGCGCGGCGAGTTGCGCATAGCTGAAGCCGATCGCGGCCATCACGCCGGGCCGGAAGTTGTCGATGACCACGTCGGCGCCGTCGATCAGGCGCTGGAGCACGGCGCGTCCCTCGGCGGTCTTGGTCGAGACCTGGATGCTCTTCTTCGAGCGGTTGGTGCTGAGAAAGAAGTAGGTGTCGTGGCCGCTCTCGTCGCCCATCTCGCCGCGGGCGCCGGTTACCGGCTCGACCTTGAGCACTTCGGCGCCGTAATCGCCGAGGATTTGCGTGCAGAAGGGCCCGGCGAGATAGCGGGTGAAATCGACGACCTTGATTCCTTCGAGCGGTGGACGATCGGGCATGGGTCACTCCTCGTGGATGCGCCGGCGGGGTAAAGGAATAAAGATCGCCGGTTCGCAATGACGAATTAGCGCGACGGGCGGCGGATTGAAACCGTATGGCGCCGATCGCGTCTGTCTATAGAGCGGCGGCGTAGGGCCGCTGGCGCCGGATTGCGCCACGTATCTATAGTCAAAGCCCTCCTCGCATGAACTTGCGCCACCTGAAACGCTGGTGGCGTAGCGCCGTGCCGGTCTTAATCGCCGGCGGGATCATTTTCTACTATATGCGCGGCGGCGCGGCGCAGGCGAAGTACCTCACGGGCGCGGCCAGCCGCGGCCCGGGTGCGATCGGTGATCCGGTGACCACCGTGCAGGTCGGCTCCTACGACTCGAGACCGATCACGGCGATCTACGCGGATTTCAACGCGGCGGTCAAAGCCGGCGAGCGGGTGGCCAAGATCGATCCGCGCCCCTGCCAGGTCAAAGGCAACGAGGCGGCCGCGGCGCTGGCCAACGCGCGCCGATCCGATCGATGCGTTGCGCTACGAGTGACTATTTCGGCACGACTGGCTAATTCATCGTGACCGACTATTCCAGCCCCAGGAAAATCCGCGCAGATCAAGTTGCCATTCTGAACGGAGTGCACGCAGCGAAGAATCCCGGGATTCTTCGCTGCGCTCAGAATGACAC
>DAHVFB010000177.1 GCA_027317185.1 Deltaproteobacteria bacterium | reverse complement strand
CGCTGCGTCACGCTTATGTAAATTCGAAGGTGCCGTGGTACGAAATCGGCGACCACCTGCCGCAGGAGCCGTAAACCTCGCAGGTCCCATCGCGCCTGTTTTGGAAGGGGCGATAAAGAAATTATTTCTGCTCCGGCTTCGACTTGGCGGGCGCGGCGGCGAGTAGCTGTTGAATCGATTCGAGCAGCTTGTCGGTCTTGAATGGCTTGCGCAGAAAAAGGCTGTAGCCGCTGCATCGCTCTTTCACATTCTGCTCGCGCAAGGCGCTGGTTAGAATCACCGGGATTTTGGAATATTTTCCATTACTCTGCATTGTTTGCAGAACAGCCGCACCGTCCATGATTGGCATCATGAGGTCCAGCACGATCAAGTCAGGGGCGCAATCGCGCAGGCGCGCGAGCGCTTCCTGTCCATTGAGCGCGGCGACGACGTGGTATCCGAGATCCGACAGAATGAATTCCAGGACCTCCAGGACCCCAAATTCATCGTCAACGATCAGTATCGTCTTGCCGTTCGGCCTGGATTCTGAACTTTGCTCCATCCCCGCCAACTCATCAGTTACTCATCGCCGGTCTTGACTGCGCCGGCCGAGACGATTGCGATCTTTCTTTCGCGTGCATACCAGTTCAACAAGATCGATTCGGCATCATGGGAACTTTCCGCCAGTTCGATGCCATTGTTCGTAATCGAAAAAGTTCTTAGGCCCGGATCGAAACCGCTGTCGCGAACTTTCAAGATCGAAAGCAGACGGTGCAGGGCCGCGCCCACTTCCCGAAAGCGCAAGAGAATATGATTATCCGTCACATCGGAAAGACCCCACAGCGGAGTGGTAATGGTCGGTCCGATAATTTCCGCAACCTCCGCCGTACAAACGGTAGTGACGCCTTCGGCACGCAATTGATATACCAGCGCGGAAAAGAAACGCTCGATGGGCCGCGATCGGATGGCCTTGTTGAAACCGCCGAGGCCGTCGATCATCAACCGCTTCACCTTGCGCCGCCGCACCGCCGCGATCAGTTGGTCGCCCAAATCGTCAAGTAGCTGATCGTTGGGCGACATCCATACAATTTCCACTTCGCCCGATTCAAAGACCCCGGCTTTGGAGTTGCACAGCGCCTGGGCCTTTGACCTGATCCGTTCAGGGGATTCATAGAAGCCAAATAACAAGCCAGGCTCGTCTTTGGTGGAATTTGATAAAAATTGCAGACCGATCGTGGTTTTGCCGGTTCCCGATGGGCCGACCATCATGGTGACCGATCGCGTCGGTAAGCCGCCACCCAGCATCTGGTCCAGCCGTTCGTTCCCCGACGAAATTTTATGCGTCCAGCCATTGTCGCTCGAAACTTCCGGGATCAAGGTCTCCAGGCGTGGATACACCGTGATGCCATCGTCATCGATTTGATAGGAATGCAATCCTTCCAGATGCCGCGTGCCGCGCATCTTGCGCACATGTAAATCACGGGCGGATCGCGCCTCGTGCAGACAGCTTTCAAGATTGATGATCCCATCGACCATGGTCTCTTCCGAAGACGGGGTCTGCTCGGTCGGGTTAGTGAGCAGGAAAACCGTGCAGTCGGCCGCGTCGGCCTGAGTCTGCAATTCCTGCACAAATACCTTTAGTTCTTCGCCCGATTGCGCCGAATCGGAGGCCGAGGCGAATCCGTCCACCACCAGAATTTTCGCCCGATGGGCAGTCACCTCGCGGCGCAGCAGATGCAGCAAACCGGACAGGCCGTCCTTCTTGAGCGCATTAAAGCCACTGATATAAACGATCGAATCGCCAATCGCGGCATCGTCGAAGAACGTCATCTGCCCGATATTGAGCAACATCCGGCCAACGGTCTCGGCGATCAGGGTGACATACAAAACCTTGTTGTCGGCTTTCGCCTGATTGAAACAGATCTGGTTGCCCAGAATGGTTTTACCGGTGCCGGGCGCGCCCTCGATAATGTAGAGGCCGCCCCTGAAAAAGCCGCCCCGTAAAAGCGTATCGAGCCCTTGCACGCCCGAAGCTACGCGGGTTAAATCTCTATCGCTGCTCATCGGTTAGTTCCCTTAAGCGGAAGAGTCACCGTGAACAGTGACCCAGCCCCCTTCTGGCCAATTACGCCAATCGATCCGCCCATCGCCTCAGTAAGCCGCCGTGACACCCACAACCCCAGCCCGAAGCCGGTGTGGGACTTCCTCTGCACCGCCCGTTCAAAACGCTGAAATATCCGCTCACGGTCTTCGAGACCGATGCCGATTCCATGATCGCAAACCGTCAGCTCAGCCTGATCGCGCGCGCTGGTGAGGGTTACCTCAATCGGTTTGCACTGGCCGTATTTGATAGCATTTGAAATCAGATTTTCAACAATTTGCGTGAACGCCACCGCATCCAGAAATCCAATGATGGAATCCTCGATGCGGGCCGTCAGTTCCGACCCCGCGCGCACCAGCATCGGCTGATGTTCCTCGATTACCCGTTTGACCGTTTCGGATAGATCAACCTCGGATCGCTCGAGGCGCAATTGGTTGGACGATATTTGTGCGATGTCCAGTAACACGTCCATGCGGCTGATAAACCGTTCAATTTGATGATCGAGTCGATCTAACAGGCTGCTGATACGGGCCTGATCGCCAGTTTCCTGCGCCAACCGCAGCAGATGCACCGAAATGCGAATCGGAGTTATCGGATTTCGCAGTTCATGCGCGGCAACCGCCAAAAAGTCGTCGCGTGCACTGACCGCATCGCGCAACTCCTGAATGATCGCTGCCTGTCCGCCAGTCTCATCTCCGCCTATCGTATCGGCCATCCCCATTGGCTTGTGATCGCCTGGGTTCGCCACCGGCTGTCGATCCGAAGATTTCACAATTCAATTACCGAACAGTCCGGCCCATATGGCGGTCTTCATGGTCTGCCCGGCCCCAGCCCTCGTTCGTCCCACCTTTGCACCGCGCGGATAACTAGAAGCACTAAGGTTTATCTGATCAACGATCTTAGAACTAGATATTTCCTACTATCGTTTTCACCTCTTCTCGTGCGGCTGGTCCGGCCCGTACCTCGTAAACGCCACACAGACCGGCAGGCGGGATTTTACCTCACCGCTGATGGTTCGAGCATATTCGGCCAACACCAGTTGCTATTACTTTTTATTCCTTGCGCCGGAGTCCGCTCCCACGCCAAACATCGCCCATTCTGTATAATCGATCGAAAACCGGCCTCGGCCGGATGCCAGCCGGGAGAGGTTGTGGATGGGACGGAAGACGTGGGTACGTTTATTGGCCGTGTGGTTGATGCTCGCTCCCGGCGCCGCGCTGGCGCTGAGCGGACCGCTGGCGCGCATAGTCGCGTTGCCCGGATTGATTCCCGCGATGGTCCAGCAATTGATCCCGATGGAGATCGAATTGCCGCCGGCGCGATCCGATTTAGCCGCGCCCAGGGTCAGAATCGCCGGTCTCGCTTATTGCGGAGGCGATGGAACCGGCGGGGCTTATGCGCTGGGGGTGGTTTACCCCGAAGAGGCTGCCGCACCTGCCGCCAATACGCTATCCCCTGTCGAATGTAACCAGCCGCTGGAGCCGATCGCTCAGCGGATCGCGCTGACCACGCCCGGCGCACCGTGGATTGTGGTGATCAAAATTCATGCGACCTGGCGGCCATGGCAGCTAAGTCTCGCAGTCGCCGACGCGGCCGGCGCGGGTAAAAATGGCAGCCCGGCGGCTGCACTCAAGAGCCTCGGGACGTTCAAGAGCATCGCGACCGCAAACCTGCAAATTTTGCCGCCGCCGGGTGAAGGCCGTCGTTTCGACATCGCGCTGCGTTTTCAGCAATCGACGATTATCGCAGCCGCCTTCGCCAGCGGGACGGTTGCCAATCCCGATCCATATCTGAGCAGTGATCCTGCTCTGAACGCGGAGATTTCATCGGCGCCACCGCGATCGAATGCGCTGGCGGACGCGCAGTATGCGTTCATCAATCAGATGCTCGCGCTGTATGCGCCGGTTTATGAAGTTCCAATCCGGGTGCAGGGTCTCGGTCAATCGCTGAAAGCGAAAAACGTGGTCGTAAGCGGTGGCGACCGCAGCCTGACCTTGCGCGGCCAACTAACCTTCGGCGGGCTGGCCTATAATGGCGCGATGCACGCAGCGGGGGACGACCTGCTGATCTCCACCATCGCGCTCGAATCGATCGATCGAACCACCTGCGATATGACGGACATGATCGCGCGGCTGCAATGCCAGGCGCAACAGTTTGCCGGCAGCGGATCGGGTCAGGCGCTCTCAGCCGCGCTCACCAGTTACTATCAGGGCCAGCCGTTTCATTACTCGACCGCGAATCGCCCGCTGCGGTTTACTTTGGGGGGGATCAAATTCACGGCGGTGCTCGAAGCGCTGCGATCATCGTCACGCGATGCGATCTTCAGCGAGGCCGGCCGCGCCACTATCCGGCGGATTGGCCCCCAGCGGTGAGGCCGGTCTTCTCGGCTACAGGTTTAACCGATATAACCTTCGATAAGGAGCGTCTCGTGCGAACCGGCGCGGAATATCTGAACAGCCTTAGAGATGATCGTGAAGTATGGTTCAACGGCGAGCGCGTCAAGGATGTGACAACCCATCCGGCGCTGCGCGGTACGGCGCAGGCAATCGCGCGGCTTTTCGATCTCCAGCATACCTCGCCACATGCCGACAAGATGACCTTCACCGATAGTGCCGGTAAGCGCCAGGGCATGGCCTACTTTTTGCCGCGCAGTCCGCAGGACCTCACCCGGCTGCGTGAATACTACGAACTGCTGACCGCCGAGACCGGAGGCTTCTTTGGCCGCTTCACCGCGATCATGACGCTATGGCATGCGTACTCGATGGACCCGGCGCCGGTGTATCAGAAATACAACCCCGGCTGGCTCGAGAACATGCAACGCTTCTGGAGCTATTGCCAGGATACCGATCCATGGGTGGGCGCGGGCTTTCACGGCCCTTCGGGC
>DAHVFB010000176.1 GCA_027317185.1 Deltaproteobacteria bacterium | reverse complement strand
CGTCTATGCTTACGAGCTATATCACCAGCTCCGACGCCGATGGCCTGACTGGCGATATTCGCTCGGTGGGGAGGTTGATAAGCTCGGGCATCCCATTGTACATGGTGACGAACTTGAGGCAGCAAAACCTGACATGCTGGTCCACGTTCCTAGCCAAATGAACCACAATCTCGCGGTCATCGAGATCAAGCCCCTGAGAGC
Source organism: Deltaproteobacteria bacterium (assembly GCA_027317185.1). Lineage (GTDB taxonomy): Bacteria > Desulfobacterota > Binatia > Binatales > Binataceae > JAJPIG01. The sequence goes on along the minus strand of DAHVFB010000176.1, from coordinate 4,919 downwards.
GGTCCGTTCGACGACAGAAGCCACCAACATCAAACGTTACGTCCGAAAACTCATCGCTTTCCAGCAGCGCATAGGATACGTGGGGGCATTTTTCATTGCTTTCGGGGAACCTATCGACCGGGTGCGCCGCTACGGACACGCAGTTCGAGACGCAGTGTGGACCGCCTCACTTATCACGTTCATATCCTCGAGATGAACGGCGACAGCTTCCGCCTCCAGCAGAGCAAACGCCGGATCAAAGAAGACCAACCGGCTCCACCGCCCGAGTAACCAGGCCCGACCCGCCGACGGCGTTCACTGTAGCGGCGAGGGGTAAGATACCCCTCGCGCTCTCCCTGGAGAAACTCAGCCACAGTCCCGAAGACCGTGGATAACTGATGCACTTTTACTCCGGCCTTGACATTTCTCTTCGTGGAACCAGTGAAAGCGGTTCTCGCGGCCTCCGTGGTGGGTGAATTGAGGGCTAGCCGAGTAATCTTACCTAAACCAGGGCCGATGATAGAAGAGAATGAGAATCGAAGCGCGGGCGGGTCATCACAACGCAAAGAGGGTTTGATCTACAAGAATCCTGGGTTGCGCCCGGATCAACCCTCCGGCAAAAGGCGGGAGGCCGGATTTCTCCGGCCTCCCAAAGAGGCCGCTAGAGACGCAGAATGGCGAAATAATGCGCATGTACAGACAAACCATTACCATTCGATTGTCCCTCAACACGGTTGCGGATGGTTCACTGCCCTGCTTACTCTGCCGAAGAAATAATCGAGCCGAAGCGATCCGAATCGTGGGTTCTGCGGTACACCCGAAAGCAGGAAGAATCTTCCGAGCAGATTGGGATTGTCGGCAACGGACGAGGGCGCTCCAGAAGCTAAGGCGGGAGGGAAACTCGATGGTCATGACATTGGAAAAGTTGCACAGCGCGGTTGCGAATGCTGCTGCGATTCGGCGCGTGCGCAGGCTTCAGCCCGCTGGCGGCACCGGCGACAAGATCTTCCCGCCAACCTATCCAGGTGACCGTGGCGGCCGTAATGCTGGCCCGCGGCATGTCTTCGAGCGGCGGCGATTCGGTGGCGAGAATGTGCTCTGCGTATTGATTGACAGCGTGCAGAGTCAGGCCAACCGTCTCGAGGAGGCGCTGAAGGCCGCGCGGGAGACAGGCGCTCTTAACTTCCCTATGATCACCGTCGATTTCTCGAACACCGAGGTTGCTGACCTCGGACGCATCACGACGCTCGACGCGCCCCATCGAGTGTTCGACGCGATCATTCGGGATTCCGAATTGAACGGCATTCGCTTCCGGGAGACGGAACAAGGCCGCCGTCTCACAGAAGCACAGTCACACAATGCGCGCGTGGTCTATGAGCTTTCGCCAACCGCACTGCTGTTCGGCGCTTGGAATTCAACCTCAGAAGGCGGCGGTCTCGGCGCTAAGTTTCCGCGCTGCGTGGTCTCGGAGATCATCGGCGTGGGAGTTGCGTCGGAACCACATGTAGATCCCCGCACCGGCGAAGTGGTCGACCAACCTTCAGGAAAGCGAACCGGCAGCAGAATCGACCCTCTCGGCATCCGCAGCGGCATAACGGTCTACAAATTTCCAAACGGCGATTGGTCTCTCGAGGTTCCGAAGGAAAAGAAAGGCAAGGACGCGCCCAAGGAAGTGCGGCCGTCGGAGATCAATCACTCCAATATCGCGCCAACCGTTACGTCACTCGGAGTCAGCGTCGACTACGCACTTTATAGTTTCGTCTTGTCGTTCGCGGCACTGCGCCGCTTGCGCTTCGCGGGAGGTTCCGTTGCGGCCGCCGCGGATTTGGCGGCGCAGACTGCATTGGCCGCCTTAGGTCTTGCCGCCGTCACTGCGCAGGACCGCAATGGTTATTTTCTGCGCTCACGATGCGACCTTGTTCCTGAAGAGAATTCCGCGCCGGGGTTCGAACTCATCGAGGCCAACGGCAGTATCGAGATGGTAGACCTCGATTTCGGTCAGGCTACCCGGTTGGCGGAGGAGGCCGTAGAAGCCGCCAGAGTGACCGGAGTTGGGTGGAGCGAGAACGACCTGGTTCTGAGGCCGCAAGCGAAGCTCGTACAACTTGTCAGAGCGAGCCGCGAATTGGCTCTCCAGGGAAAAGTCGAAGAGGAAGCAGAGGCCGAAGCCACGAAGGAATGACGCGCGATGCTTGCCCTCGAAATCGAGTTACTCACCGGCGTCTATCGCGCCGCGTTGCCGGACAATTCGGCCGCGGAATGGCCGCCGCATCCGGAGCGCGCGTTCTCCGCGCTGGTTCAATCTTGGGGTGACGGCGGGTGTGATGACAGGGAGCGCGCAGCGCTCGAATGGCTGGAATCGCTTCCCGCCCCTTGCCTCAAAGCTGATCCGATGCGGGGATGCGACCAACGCTCGGCACCCACGGTTTTCGTTCCGCCGAACGATTCACGCGGAAATGAGCTTGCGGCGCTTCCCGGGCGCAGGTCCCGGCAAGCCCGCAATTTTCGCGTCGCGGTCCCGGCCAATTCACTAGTTACACTGATCTGGCCCGCAGCGCAGGGCCAGGCCGAGCACCGAACGGCGCTTGCGGCTCTGGCGCATCGCGTTGCGAGCCTCGGCCATTCCGCTTCCCTGGTGCGGTTCGCCTTTATCGAAGCGACGGAAGACGGCTCGCCGCTCTGGCGCCCGGACAGCGATGGCGATGTCGCGCTGCGAGTCGCACATCCCGGTCGTTTGCGCCGCCTGGAAGACTGGCTCTCTAAAGACGAGTGGCCGCTTACCGGCATGTCGATGCGCTACCTGGAGCCACAGGAAACGAAACCGCCGCAAGCACCGAATAGCGTTTTTGGCGGAGTGGGCGATTGGTTCATCTTCGAAGATGTGGGCGGTGTGCGGCCGGATCTTCTGGCTTTTGCGCACGTGGCGAAGTGTGTGCGCGCTTCCCTGATGAAGCATGGACCGCAACCGAGCCCGGAGATCATCTCGGGTCATACGCCCGGCGGCGAAGCTAGTTCCAGGCCGCATCTCGCGATCGTTCCTCTTGCCAATGTTGGATGGCCTCATGCCACAGGGGATTTGCTTGGCTTCGCGGTTATCCTGCCACGCACTGCGGAGGGCAGTGACCGGGACCGCGTTCTACGCGCGCTCGGAGGCTTTGCACCTGTCAATGAGGACGGCGAAGCGTGGGCCGATTTGCACCTTTCATCCAATATTGTCTGGCGCGTCGAGCGTACGGTCACGCCCTCGCGCGCCTCTCTCAAGCCCGAGCGTTGGTGCCGGGCCGCCGTCTCGTGGGCCAGCGCCACGCCCGTGCTGCTGGACCGATACCCCGATCATGGAGATCCGATAGAAGCGGGGCGCCTGATTGCCGCGGCCTGCGGCAATATCGGACTGCCCGAGCCCGTGGAGATCGAGCTCCACAAGCATTCCGCCGTGCATGGCGCTCCATCGGCGTACCCGCCGGGTGGGATACGTCCCGGATCCGACTGGAGCTTTCCCCACGGCGCGAAGTTCGCGAGCCGTCCCCGCCGACATGTAATCCTGCGTTTCGCGGAGCCGGTCGAGGGTCCGATCATTCTGGGTGCTGGCCGCTTTCACGGCTTTGGTTTTTGCCTGCCGCTTACACAGGAGCGTGACCTTTGAAACCTGATCTTCGCCCGGACGAATTTCGCGAATTTTTCAGTGAACTGCATGGCTTGGCGCCTTTTCCCTGGCAGGAGCGGCTGGCACAGAGAGTTTTCGCGGCAGGATGGCCCGGGGCCCTCGATATTCCAACCGGTGCCGGCAAGACGGCCGCGATCGATATCGCGGTGTTTCACCTGGCGCTGGCAGCGACGCGCGGCGCCGAACGCCACGCCGCCGTACGCATCCTATTCGTTGTCGATCGACGGCTAATCGTTGATGACGCCTATGGCCGCGCGCAAATGATCGCCACCAAGCTCGCTAGTGCGCAAAACGGGATAGTGAGACAGGTTGCTGACCATCTCCGCCTGCTTGCCGAGGACGAGGAGATACCTCTGAGGGTCGCGCGGCTGCGCGGCGGCATGCCCAAGGAACCCGATTGGGTGCGCACCCCGGCGCAACCCACGGTGGTCGTTTCGACTGTGGACCAGGTTGGATCTCGGCTCCTGTTCCGCGGCTATGGCGTTTCGGATTCGATGAAGCCGATTCATGCCGGGCTGCTTGGCTGCGATGCGCTTCTCCTGCTCGATGAAGCGCATCTTTCTCAGCCGTTTGTTCAGACGGTGCGCGACAGTTTGATGTTTCGAAAAGAGCCATGGAGCAGGGATGCCGCAGCCGCGCCGTTTGGCATCGTGACTCTTTCCGCAACGCATGTGGAGAGTACGCGCGGCGAGCCTGGCGAACAGCCGTTCCGGATCACAGACGAAGATCGTGGCGATCCGGATCTCGGCAAGCGGCTCCGCGCCTCAAAGCCCGCCGAACTGATCGAAACGAAGGCGAGCGAGGCCGCTCTGCCAGGCGAGTTGGCCGACAAGGCTTTGAAACTCGCCGCCAGGATCGGTGGCGGCGGCATAGTTGCTGTGGTCGTAAATCGCGTGAAACGGGCGCGCGCGATCTTCGAATCGCTGCAAAAAAAGGGCGGGTGCCTGTTCGGGGAGGCGCATTCTGACGATGGTTCGTCGCCGGAGGTCGCCTTGCTAACCGGCCGCGTGCGCGATCTGGATCGTGAAGAGTTGCTGAAAAGCCTGCTGCCGTTTGTCGAGGCCGGCCCAAGGCGCACGCCTCGAACCAAGCCGTTGATTATTGTTGCGACTCAGTGCATAGAGGCTGGCGCGGATTTGGATTTTGACGCTCTCGTGACCGAGATCGCGCCTCTGGATTGCCTGCGCCAACGCTTCGGGCGGCTCAATCGGATGGGGCGGGACATCGATGTGCAGGCCGCGATCATTGCCCGTGCCGATCAGATCAGGAAAAGCGC
>DAHVFB010000175.1 GCA_027317185.1 Deltaproteobacteria bacterium | reverse complement strand
GAAGGAACCTCTGCACAGATCAGGTTGTCATTCTGAACGGAGTCTGCGAGGTGAAGAATCCCGGGATTCTTCGCTGGTGCTCAGAATGACGCAATGGATCTTGCGCGAGGTTCTTTAGAGATTTCCCTTCTACTTGATACGCACTAAAGTTAACCATATGTAACTGCGCGTCGGTCGGAATTATTAGGTTCCGGTAAGCAAAAGGGGCGGTCGTCCCTGCGATCCCGGCGTGGCTATCCTGTTGTCAGGGCAAGCGCTCGGCGGCAGCGAGTTTCTAGGAGGGGGTTCCAATGAAATGGATCAGAGCCGTGGTTTTTATGGTGCTGATTGGTGCGCTCGGTTTGGCGGCATTCGCCCGACCTGCATCAGCATTCAGAAGTGGAAACGTCTGCAAATCAGACAAAGACTGCGATTCGGGACTAGTCTGCTTCATTTGGTCCAACGGCTCTAAGTCCTGTGAATCTCCCCCGCACGGTCCTGTGGGTGATCCCAATCCGGCTGATGTACCAACGCCGCGAGCTTGCCATTCGACCAAGGAATGCGACCCGGGAATGAAGTGCCTTACGACCGGCAGCCAAGACCCGACTACAGGCGGGTGTGTCGGCGGAGCCGTCGGCACTCCTGGAGTCTGCTCGCCGCCCTGGTGCCTGCCGTAACGCGAATTGGAGCAAATGGGGGAATCGTGATTCGTAGCATCTATACGCGACTTGTTTTCTCGCTGATCGGAATGATCTGTCTCCCTATCGCGCTGCTGCTGCTCAACGCCGCGAGCACAAGCGCCGCCGGCACCGCCTTGACTTCGTCTTTTGCGTGGACCTCCATCGGTCCGCAGCCGATGACGAATGAGGCGACAATCCTTGGAGGGTCTCCATTGAGCTACGCGACCGGCCGGGTAACGTCCGTCGCCGTCGGCACGACCGAGCAAGGTACCCCGATTATCGTCGGCACGGCGGGTGGTGGCGTGTGGGTAAGCACGGATGGGGCAAACACCTTCAGTTCATTTACCGACTCGCTGCCGCAATCCGGAGGTACGCCGGTTTACGGTCCCAGCCAGGCGATCGGCGCGGTAGCGATCGATCCAACGAGCACTCCGACGACCGTGTATGCCGCCACCGGCGAGGGCAATCAGTCCGGCGACAGTTACTATGGGATCGGAATCTTCAAGTCGGCGGATCTGGGCAAGACGATCGACTGGCTGCTTTATCCGGGGATGTCCTTGACGCCCGGGGGCACGTTCGGCCATCCATCGTTTACTCGAATCGTCATAGTGTCCCAAGGTACGGGTAAATCGCCATACCTGTACGCCGCGGGCGTTGGTCTCGGCAACAGCAGCAACCGGGCGGGCGCCGGTTATCGCGAATCCGGGCCGACCGATAGAGGTCTGTTCGAGTCGACTGATGGCGGCGCCACATGGTCTCGCACAGCCTCTTTCGCCGGCGCGGCATGCACACCAAATTGTGACGTTGATGACGTTGCCGTTGATCCGAATGCACCAAACATTGTCTATGCAGCGGTTGACACGATCGGTGTTTACTATTCCACTGATTCGGGCTCGACCTGGACTGCGGTGTGTTCGCAATCGAATCCCCAATGCGGTCTCAATGTGGGCCGCATCAGCCTCGCCACGGAGACCGGAACTACTGGAAAGGGCACGGTCTATGCGATTTATGCTTCCCCGCTCGGCCAAAACAACGACGCATACGTCGGATTGTATGAATCGACGAACAACGGCGTTACCTGGGCGCAGCAGACCGTGCCACACCAGCAAATAGTCGGCGCACCAAGCTGTTACGAGATCGACGGCGACTTCAACCTGAAGAACGAGGTGACGGGTTGCACCACCTCTTTCACGCAATATGCATTTGGCCATTACGACCAGATACTGGCGGTCTCTCCAGTCAATCCATCGACGATCTATTTCGGCGGTGTGGCGCCATATATCTCGAATGACTCCGGTATGACCTGGACGGCTTTGGCCGCCCGAGGCGGAACCCATCCGGACCAGCATGCCGCGCAATTCGCCCCATGCACCGGAAACAACCCCTGCACGACGAATACCATCTATACGGGCACCGACGGTGGACTCTTTACTGCTAATCTACAGTCACAGTCTGTTTTCGCCGCCAGCACGGCGAATCAGTCGATTGCGGCGGGACAGATACAGGGGCTCGGCTCGAACTGGTCCAGCCCCAGCACGGTGCTGGCCGGCTTTCAGGACAACGGCACGCAAATGTACTCCGGGAGCGCGGGCTGGCCGGCGGTCGAGGGAGGCGACGGTGGGGTAACTCTTTTTGATCATCTGCCAGATCCGAAGAAAAATACTGTATTTTGGGCCTACCACACGTTCGCGAGCGGCTACAGCCAATATGGCGGGCAGTATCCCGATATTTCGATGTCCGAGGATGGAGGAAATACCTGGAATTCGAGCGGACCGACCACAGCGCTTTATAATACGATGAAATCCGCGAACGATGCCGGCGCTATATTTTATCCGCCCTTCGCCGTCGATCCGTTCAATGCGCATCGAATTCTTTTCGGCGCGCACTCGGTCTATTCGTCGACCGACGGGATGCAAAGCTGGTCGCAGCAGACCACCTCAACCATGACCGGCGCGGGATGCGGCACTTCGAGCCTGTACGCACTTCAGGATATCGAGTTCTCGAGCTCGCCGTTCCAGAATGAAGTGTGGGCAACGTTCAACCCACATCGATCGCTATTTCACCATTCTACAATTCCCAAAATATGACGGGAACTGAATATGTGACCTTCGCCGGATTCCGCGCGAACACCGGAATTGGACATATCTATGTAACGACAAATCACGGCACGACCTGGACCGAAGCGGATGGCAATCTACCCGACATTCCAGTGCTAAAGTTGCTAATCGATAAGAGCGATCCCACCGGGATGAACCTGCTCGCCGGTACCGACTCCGGACTCTTTCAGAGCCTCGACGGCGGAGCCACGTGGACTACGGTCAGCGCGATCCCGAATGTTCCGGTTTTCGATATCACTCAAAACGATCAGTACGAAATCGTTGTCGGTACCCATGGTCGCGGCGCGTATCGGCTGGCGCCGCCCGTTATATTAAGGAGCGTCGCCACCGAAGCCGAGCAATATGAAGCGGGCTCTGGCTACGTCAAAGTCTTCTACCCGTCGAATATCGTTCCAGGCGATCGATTGATTGCAATGGTCCTGTACCCAGGTTGCTACTCAGGAGCGGGAAGCATCGTTCCTCCTGCTGGATCAGGTTGGAACCAGATTGGCACGACCGAGTCGTATGCGGTGTCAACGTGCGGCAACTTCAAAGCTTACGGAGTAACGGGTTGGGTGTTTGAATGGGAGCTCACTCCACAATTGCCCGTACCGGCATCGGGTTACCAGAAATTTGAGGTAGCCGGCGATTTCTATCTCTACGAGAGTGAAAGTCTCACCGCGGCTTTTAGCGGAGCTTCAGCCTCGTTAATCGACAACGTGCCTGAAGCCTATGTAGCTAGTTCGGGGACCGCATTCACCGCACCGCAAATTACCTTCTCCAGTCACGATGGGATAGCCCTGCAATGGTTCTCCGATAATGCGTTTATGAAATCGCCTGGTGGACTCAACCCGGAGAATTATGAAGATAAATACGGGGCTTGGGTCGGGTTTCAGCCGTCGGACCCGGCGATGATTCTTGATTTTCCGACCGATTTCAATTCCCTTTGGCAGGTACTTTTACCGTCGAGCGGAACGTACGGTCCGTGGACGGGTACCGCGGTAGACTTGCCTATGAGCGGCGATCCCACTCCGCCACCAGCAACGGGCGACGGATGGGGTTGGACGATCGTCATCCCGCCTAATGGATAAGCGAAGATCACAGCCGACGATCGAATCCGCGTGCTAGAGTGGTCCGCGCGGTATTACGCCGCTGCGTTACACGCGGCAGAGCAGGCCGCCGTCGACCGCGATCGCCTCGCCGGTGACGAAGCCGGCCGCCGGCGAGACCAGGTAGAGCAGCGCGCCAGCGATCTCCTCGGGCTTGAGCAGGCGACGGTAGGGCAGATAGCGGATCAGCTTGTCGGCGAAGTCGCCGGGCTCGAGCGCGGGACTGCCGGCCTCTTCGGTCCATCCGCATTCGAGCAGGTTGATACGCACGCCGCGCCGCGCCCATTCCAGCGCCAGCGCGCGGACCAGATTGCGCACGGCGCCCTTGGCCGCGCAGTAGAGCGCCGCATTGGGCACGCCGCGCTCGGCCATCACGGTGCTGATGTTGACGATGACGCCGCCGCCGCGCTGGAGCATCACGCGGCCGATCTCCTGAAAAGCCATCCAGACGGTCTTGAAGTTATCTTCCATCACGCGGTCGTAGGCCGAATCGTCGGTCGCCTCGACCGTCGCGTAGAACGGCGCGTCGAGCGCGGTGACGAGGATATCGAGGCCGCCGAGTTGACTCACGGCGAGGTCGGCAGTCGCGCTGAGATCGGCGCGGATGGCGGCGCGCTGGACCTGGACGACCGCCGTCGCGCCGGCGGCCTGGATGGCCTTGGCGACCTCCTTGAGCCGATCGCCGGTGCCCGGCTCCTGCGAGGCGAGCAGCACCTTGGCGCCCGCCTCGGCCAGCGTGACGGCGGCGGCGCGGCCGAGCGGATGCTCGGCGCCGATGACGATCGCGGACTTGCCGGCGAGCGAGAATTCCTTGAGGCCGGCGGGGAGCGCTTTCGCGCCCGCGGTCTTCACCTCAGCCGTCTTCGTGTCAGCCATTTTCGCGTCAGCCATGTGAGCCTCAGCCGTTGCCATCGCGCGCGGGGGCCGGCGCGGGATTACCCGGGGCGACGCCGGTCGGCACGATGCCGCCGGCGAGTCCGCCGCCGTCGATGATGATCATTTCACCGTTGACGTGATTGGAGGCTTCGGAGGCGAGGAAGACCGCCAGGGGGCCGACGTCCTCGTCGTCGCCGGGGCGGCCGATCGGGATAAACTTGCCGCCCTTGAAGAACTTCATCATGGCCTCGTTATGCGGAAAGATGCCGGGCACGATGCAGTTGGTCTGGATATTGTTCTCGGCGTAGGTCAGGGCGAGCGAGCGGGTGAGCTGGAGCACCGCGCCCTTGGCGCAAGCATACATATAGTTATGTTTGCCGCCACGCAGGCCGTAGCCCGAGGCGACGTTGACAATCTTGCCGCGGCCGGCCTTGACCATGTGGG
>DAHVFB010000174.1 GCA_027317185.1 Deltaproteobacteria bacterium | reverse complement strand
CAATCACCCGATCCGCACCATAGCCGGCCAGCAGCGCCGCGTGGCGGGCGATCGAGCCGGGAAACCCCACTGCTATAAGCGCACCACCGAGCTTCGAGGCGAGCCGGTCTCCGCATGACAGCAATTCCAGACTGACCCTGGTGATTTCACCTTCAAGGTTGGTTTCGCACGCGACCCAAACATCTTTGCCGTTGACCGGAATTCGCGTCGCCGGTGAAATCGGAGGCCGCTGCTTATCATCGGGCCGCAGCGCACCGGCTTCATCCAGCGCCGCGATCAGCTCGCGGCAGGCGCGCGCCGGGTCGCTCGCATCGATCATTCGGCAGGTGGTCTTTTTGGTTTCCTGGAAATACAGGTCGTTGACCGCGGTCGGCGATCCGGCGAAGCCGAACCTGGCCGCATCCGAATCCAGATCGGCCGCGCGCACCGAAATAATCGGACGTCCCTTGCACGCCTCTCGATCAGCCGGCTTGAGACGAATCGGCTGGGCCAGCCGTTCGGCGCAGGTGACCAGCGCCGGCATCGCGCATTCGATCTCATCCCAGCCTTCATCGCTTTCGCGTTCGGCCTTTAGCATGCGGCCATCGATCTCAAGTTTCCTGGCGCCGGTAATTTGCGCGATTCCCAGGAATTCGGCGAGTTCGGGACCGACCTGCCCGGTCTCCGCATCGAGCGTGTACTTGCCCAGCAGCACCAGGTCGAAGCTTTCGCGTTTAATCCACAGCGCGAGAGCACGGGCGGTGGCGAGGGTATCGGAGCCGGCAAACGCGCGATCCTCAAGATGCACCCCGCGATCGATACCCATTGCGATCGCCTCCTCGAGAGCCGTACGCGCCTGCGGCGGTCCCATCGTGATCACCGTGGTCTCGACCTCGGTCTTCGCCTTAAGCGAGACCGCCAGCGAGATCGCGCGCAGATCGAACGAGCTGATAACCGCCGGCCCGTCGCGCTTGATGGTTTTGGTGGCGGGGTCGAAGTTCGCGTCCTCGACCAGCGGAATCTGTTTGATGCAGATGGCGATTCTAAGCACGATCGCAAATACTCCTTGTGGGCTTCGAAGGTAACTGACCGGCACGGGCGGATTCAACAACGTTGGATTCTTCGCCGCGCTTACCGGTCCGGTACGGTTGAGGTAGTTTCATCACGTGACTTTGAGGTCGTCAGTCATAACCGTGGCAATAGTGCTGGGCGTGACGGGTTTCGCTGTAGTACGCGCAGAGGCTGCCCGATTGTCACCGCCCCGGATTGTATCGCTCGCGCCCTCGGTGACCGAAACGATCTTCGCGCTGGGGGCCGGTGCGGAGCTGGTCGGAGTATCCGACTACTGCGATTATCCTCCCGCCGCCACCAGGCTGCCGCGGGTCGGGTCCTGGCTGACGCCCAATCTCGAACAGATAATAGCCTTATCGCCGACATTTATTATCGGCGCCGATGTATCCGCCAACCAGCGCGGAATTGCCGCGCTGCATGCGATGGGCTATCGAACCTCTTTTGTGGACGATCACTCAATCTTCCAGATTGAACAAGGTGTCGAACAAATCGGAATTATCACCGATCGTGCGCCAGCCGCACACGCAATAGTGAATTCAATCAACCGTGAGCTCGCTGCGATGCGGGCGCGGATGGCGCCGTTGCCGCCACGCAAAGTGCTGATGTTGGTGGGTCATCAGCCAATGGTCGCGGTCGGACCCGGCAGCTACCTCGATGAATTGATCAGCCTCGCGGGCGGGACCAATATCGCCGCTGGAACCGGCGAAAGCTGGCCCCGGCTGAGCATCGAATATGTGATGGCGATGAAGCCGGAGGTAATCCTCGACAGTCAGATGGGCAGCGACCCGGCGTCGGGGCCGGGGTTCTGGAAGCGCTTTCCGCAAATTCCCGCCGTCCGCGACCAGCGAGTCTACGGCTATCCCCAGGAGCCGACGCTCGATCCCGGACCGCGCATTATCCAAACTTTGACTCTTCTGGCCCAACGGATACATCCCGAAGCCTTCACTGATCGGCCAAACCGGACAGCGATGATAAAAACCCCGGCACCATGAAAATTGATCCCGCACATGATCCCGGATCCTCCATTGCGCTTGAGTCCGGCGCTCTGACCGCGGCTTTCGCCGGTGCTCATCTGACCCGCGCGCGCATCGTCGCAACCCTGAGCGCCTTGACCCTCCTGACCGCCGCGATATTGATTGGCGCCTGCGCAGCCGGCACCGTGCATATCAGTTTGATACGCGCCATTACCGATCCGGCCAGCCCCGACCATGCAATCCTGTTCGTGGCGCGATTGCCGCGCGTTTTGATGGGCGCGCTGGTCGGTGGAATCCTCGCGATTGTGGGCGCGGCGTTGCAGGCGCTGGTGCGTAATCCGCTGGCCGAAGGCGGCATCCTGGGTATTTCGGGCGGCGGCGCGTTAGGCGCGATCCTCGCGTTGATCTTCACCTGGCGAATGAGCGCAGCGGCCGAGATCGTTCCGCTATGCGCGTTCGCCGCCGCGTTGGGTTCGACCCTGCTGGTCTATCGACTGGCGCAATTGCATGGCCAGCTCGAACCCTTCACGCTGCTGCTGGTGGGCGTGATTTTCAACGCCTTCTGGGGCGCGGCGATCATGCTGGTCAACAGCGTGGTGAACTTCTACTACACGCATTCGATTCTGTTCTGGTTGATGGGCAGCCTTGAGTCGCCGAGCCGGGGTGAAATCGCGATGGTCGCCGGCATCGGATTCGGCGGCCTGATCATTCTGACCGCCACCGCGCGCGACCTGAATCTACTGAGCCTGGGTGACGATGCGGCGATGGATCTAGGCGTGGACGTAAGCCGCAGCCGGCGGATTATCTTCGTGGTGACCTCAATCATGATCGGCGCGGCGGTCTCGGTCAGCGGAATCATTTCGTTCGTCGGACTGATCGTGCCGCACATCCTAAGACTGGCGCTCGGCGCGGACCATCGCCTGCTGCTGCCGGCTTCGATGCTCGGCGGCGCGGCGTTCCTGGTGGCGTCCGATATGATTGCGCGCACTGTGATCGCGCCGGCCGAGATTCCGGTGGGCGCAATCACCGCCTTGTGCGGCGGCCCATTCTTTATCTACATGTTGCGGCGCGAAGGACGCCGGAGCTTCAGCCTGTGAAACCCGCCATGGCAATTCACGATTCTGTGATCAAAGTGCGCAACCTGGTGGCGGGCTATGGATCGCTTACGGTGCTGAGCGGGGTTTCGATCGAAGTAAGGGCGGGCGAGTTGCTCGCGATCGTGGGTCCCAATGGCGCGGGTAAGTCCACCTTGCTGCGGATCATGAGCGGCGCGTTCAAACCATGGAGCGGCACGGTTGAACTATTCGGCCGCTCGATCGCCGCCTACGGCAAACGCGAGTTGGCGCGCAACCTCGCGACTGTCGCGCAGGAAAACAGCGTCGCCTTCGGATTTACGGTGCTTGAAATTGTGCTGATGGGCCGGGCGCCGCATCTGGGTCCGTTTCACCTCGAAAGCGCCCGCGATCTCGAAATCGCCTATGACGCGCTGGATCGCTTCGGACTGCTGCGGTTGTCATCGAGATCAATTCAGGAATTGTCGGGCGGTGAGCGCAAACGCGTATTTCTCGCGCGGGTGTTGGCGCAGGAACCGAAGATCGCCCTGCTTGATGAGCCGTCTGCTTTCCTCGATCTACGGCATACGGCGGAAATCTTTACGCGCACGCGCGAGCTATGCGCCTCGCGCGCGATGGCCGTGGTTGCTACCCTGCACGATCTCAACGCCGCCTCAGAGTATGCGGACGCGGTCCTGTTGCTCAAAGATGGCCGTGCGGTCGCATATGGCAGTCCTGAGCAAGTGCTGACTGCGGATAACGTGCGCGAGGTTTACGAAACCGAGGTTTACGTCGGCCGTAATCCCGCGACTGGGGCGATAGCGATTCTGCCTGCTCCGGGCGCCCGGCCATAAATAGTTCACCGAAATAGCCCGGTGATGTTCGGGCAATTTGTCCAACGCCAAAGATTTCTTTAGTTACCCGCACTATTCTGGTAGTGTGTGGCTAATGAGTGTGCCCCCTCTGTTGAAGGCGGCTTCGCCTCCCCGGCGACATTCTCGCAAGCGCGGCGTCCGACCGAAGCGAAAACCACCGCTGGCATTACGCCCGATTCATGAAATGTGGCGGCGGACGATCGATGCCATCGACGTCGAAGGTATTGCGTTGCCCGTTCGGGGACTACCGGCCGCGCTTAAGGGCGTTTCGGCCTGTCAGATAAGCGATCTGCACGTCGATCGCGACGAGGATCTTGAGCGGCTCGAATCAGCGGTCAAGGTGATCAACGGGCAGCGTCCGGATTTAGTGTTCCTGACCGGCGATTACTTTTCGACCCCGGAAACACGTCAGCATTACCTGGTCCCGTTTCGGCGCGCGCTGGCCGAGTTAAATCCCACCGTCGGCGTGTTTGCGATTGCCGGAAATCATGACCATTGGGCTTCATTCGATCGTATCGATGAGGCGTTGCGATCGGCGAACATCCAAACACTTTCCAACGAAAGCCGGGCGCTTGAGATTCGGGGCGAACGCCTGATGATCGTGGGAATCGACGATCTATGGGCGCGGCAGGCCGACCCACAACGATCATTTAGCCGCGTCAGGCCGGACGATTGCACGATCGTGTTGGCGCATAATCCGGACACGGCCTTATATGCGCGCTACTTGCGTCCGGGCGTGATGCTCTCGGGGCATACGCACGGCGGAGTGGTAAGAATTCCGCTTTATGGATCGCCGCTCAAGTCGATTCTGCGAATCGGGCCGAAATTTTACGCCGGCCTCAATCGCTACAACGATTTCTACATCTATACAAACCGCGGACTTGGTACTTACTGGCTTCGCGTTCGCATCAATTGCCATCCCGAGGTATCGCGTTTCGAATTGGTTCCGATGCTCGAAAATGCCGACGAAGAAGACGCCAGTCAGCTCCGACGGGTTCGCGTAGCTCGCGCCAGGAAACGCGCCCGCAGAGTCTCACATCTCTGATCCTTGGTCTGCGCAGTTCCGTCTATTGTGGTTCGCGCGGTGACTGATCGGTCCCATTCGCGGAATCGGGATTGGTTTGATTTTCGGCGTTTCCCGGATTCCCGGCCTTTTCCGGCGCATCGGCGCTGAATTGCTGGAATGGCGCGGCCGTGGATGGCAATATCGGCGAACTCGGATCGACCAAGCGGGCTTTCGCGGTCAACGGGGTCAGCGATCTTTCCTCGTCGGGCATTCCAGCTTTCGGTATCTGTCCAGCCACAGGCGCGCTATAACCGCCCTTGAAATCGGGCTGAGCAAACATCGGAATCTTTTCCGGTACGTTGGTAATCGAGTTAGGGCCGAAATTC
>DAHVFB010000173.1 GCA_027317185.1 Deltaproteobacteria bacterium | reverse complement strand
CCCGAGTACAGATCGTGGATAAAGCCCGGTTCGGTAATCGCGCCGCTTCGGATATTGCCGCCGATCCACGAATTGCGCTCGAACACCCCAACTTTCCAGCCGGCCTTAGCGAGAATCGATGCGCCGACCAAACTTGAAATTCCGCTGCCGACGAAAATTGCGTCGTAGCTGCTGTTTGCCATCGGTGCCTCACCTCGTAAAGTGACTAAGAGTTGCGCTTTTCAAGTAACGCGAGAGCGGTCGACATTCGCCGCCCGAATTGGTCGTCGCTGGTATAGCCGACCCGATCCGAGCCTTCAAGCGAACTGGCAAGCGGAGCTTGCCGTCATGCTATAAAGCGGATGGCGAGAATGGTGAATCGTCGGTTGAATGTTTTGGCCTTTGACCGCGGTGCGAGACCTGCGGGAGGTATGAGCGATGGATACTCCGGCAGGGCATGGCTCACAGCGAATCCGCAGCGATGGGGAGCCGAGAGCAACGCCTCGCGAAATGATGGATCGCGCATCGAAGCTGGTGCCGATCCTGCGGGAACGCAGCGCCGAGTGCGAAGATCTACGCCGGGTTCCCGAGTCCACGGTGAGTGCTTTCCGCGCCGCTGAAATCCATCGGATCGCGCAGCCGCCTGCATATGGTGGGTTGGGACTCGACATGGATACCGTTTACGAAGTGGCGGCCGAACTGGCGCGCGGATGCGGATCGAGCGGTTGGATGGGATCGTTCTGGCCGTTGCACAACTGGATGATCGGAATGTGGCCGGTCAAGGCACAGCAGGAATACTGGGCCGACTCGCACGACGTACTTTCGTCAACCGCCTCGGCCGCCGTCAATTGCACGGTCGAATCCGCCAGCGGCGGCGTGCGAATCAGTGGGCGATGGAACTTCGCGAGCGGTATCGATCATGCCCAATGGGTCCAGCTCATCGTGATGAAAGGCGAGGCGGGTGCAGATCTGATGATGGTCCCGAAAGCGGATTACCGGATCGATGATAACTGGCTGGTCGCCGGACTGCGCGGCAGTGGCAGCAAGGCGGTCGTGCTCGACAATGTGTTCGTGCCCGATTATCGCATCGTGCCCGGATCGCAATTCATGACCGGTACCACCGCGGGTCGCTACCTCTATCGCAGCACCTTTTACCGGGTGCCGCTGTTCAGCTTTCTCGGCTACTCGCTGGCGGCTCCGATTATCGGGATGGGGCAGGGCGTGGTTGACCTGTTCGAACAACAGATGCGAGGCCGGGTCGATGTCCAAACCGGCATGCGCGCGATCGATCAGTCCTCGATGCAGATACGGCTGGCCGAGGCCTCGGCGGAGATTGATGCGGTGCGGCTGCTGATGCTGCGCGATCTACGCGACATTCGCGAGTATGGTGCGGCGAAAGAAGAGCTGCCGCTCGCCGCGCGGGCGCGGATGCGGCGTGACATCGCCTTCGCCGTACGCACCTGCGTCAGAGCAGCGAATCAGCTCTATGAGGCAGCCGGCGCCCATGCGATTTACGATGGCAGTGCGATTCAGCGGATGGTGCGCGACATCAACGCGGCCTCGCATTCGATCGCCGTTACCTGGGACGTGCCGGCGGAGAACTATGGGCGGATTCGATGGGGTCTGCCGCCGAATACGTGGCAATTGTGATCCCTGGATGAACTTCACCGACACACGACCGGAAGAACATTCAGGAACCATGCTCGATTCACTTCAGATGGCTCTTTGCGTCGCGTTATACATGGTCTAAGCTGAGGCGGCACCGCAGCCCAGCGTTCCAGCGGCTAAGTCCTGGCCAGTTTTCATCACGGCGCTTGAATTTTGGCGCCTCGGCGCTCGTCAATACATCGAAGCCGAAGCCCGGATGCGGTGCATGTCCGAGCGTGGGTTCCGGGGGAGGTTTATCGGTGAGCAAACGAACCAGAAATATCGTTATCGCGGCGCTTTCCGCCGTCGCCCTGCTTTTGGTTGCGGCGGTTGTGATCGGTCGTGTGACGGTGGCGACCGGCATGCCGGCGATCGATAAGATGGTGGCCGAAGGTGAGATGCCGGGTGCGGTCAGGGCGCTCAAATCGCAATACCATTTCGATAATCCGGCGGGAATGGCCGCACTCCACAATTTCTCGCTGACAGTCCTGCGGCAGGCACTTAACCAGAGCGATCCGTTTGAACGATGCTATGTCGCGACGGCGCTGGCCGCATATGGCGACTGGAGCGGGCGCGCCGCGATCGACAAAGCCCTGACTTCCTCGAATTTCCTGGTGCAAAAGGCCGCGGTCGAGGGTCTGGCTACCGTCGGCAGCCCCGAAGCGATCGACATTCTCACGCGGTTTTATCATGGCAGCGGCCAGGACGGCCGCCTGATGGCGGTGCAGGGATTGGCCCAGGTAAAAACTCCGGCGGTGCTGCCGATTCTGATCGAGGCGGCCAAAGACCCCCACGCCAACCTGACCGTGTGGAGCGTCAACGGCATGGGCCATCTGGGCGACCCCAAAGCCTTGCCATATCTCACCTCGCTGCTGGATAAATCGCCCGATCCGATGGTGCGTACCGAGACCGCGCATTCGATGATCCTGCTCGGCGATCACAACGACAAGCTGGTCGCGCTGATCGTAAAGGGGCTTGACACCAATGATATCCAGCAGGCTTCGGAGGCGGCGATCGATCTTGGCGATGCGCAGGATAAGTCGGTCGTGCCCGTCCTGATCAAGACCTACAAGGACGAAAAGGTGAATCCGCGCGTGCGGCTGGCCGCCGCGGTGGCGCTCACGCATTATGGCAATAACGAAGGCATGCAGCTGCTCAAGACTGCGCTGGTCGATCGCACCTATGGCAAATATCTGCCGTCGATGCTGGATCATGTCGACTTCACCGTCGGCCGGCCGTTGCTGATCGGCGCACTCGCCTCCAGCGATCAGGTGATGCGGCTGGCGGCGATCGAGGCGATTGGACGCGCGGGCGGCGATAATGAAGTTGAGTTGCTGAAGAAAGCCAGCGTGAATACTCAGGATCCGATCGAGATTGCGCAAATCGCATGGTCGCTTGGCCGCATCGGACGCCGGAAGTGCATCCCAGTGCTGCTCGATATGGTGCAGAACCCCGATCCGGAAGTGCGTGACACGGCTGCCGATTCGTTGGGTCATGCGGCCGGCCAGATTAGGAGTCGCGAGTCCGCTAGCCCGCGTTAAAGCCACTTCGGGCGGACCGTTATAATCGGCGGTTCGGCGTCACAAATGGATTCGCAAGCGCGCAGAATCGTTTCCCTGCTGCCCAGCGCCACTGAAATTGTCTGTGCGCTGGGGCTGGAACGGGAACTGGTGGGACGATCGCATGAATGCGATTACCCGCCGGGCGTCGAGTCGCGGCCAATTCTGACCGCACCGCGCTTTGAGCCGATCGGCTCCAGCTTTCAGATCGATCGACGGGTGCGCGAAGTGGTCAGCGAGGCGCTTTCGGTCTACCACGTCGATGCCGACCTGCTTCGCCGCCTAGCGCCGAATTACATTGTCACGCAATCGCAATGCGAAGTGTGC
Source organism: Deltaproteobacteria bacterium (assembly GCA_027317185.1). Classification (GTDB taxonomy): domain Bacteria; phylum Desulfobacterota; class Binatia; order Binatales; family Binataceae; genus JAJPIG01. The sequence continues at coordinate 1,845 of DAHVFB010000173.1, read as the reverse complement.
GCTGTGAGCGAAGACGAGGTCGAGCGCGCGATCGGCAACTGGAGCGGCATCCGTCCGCGCATCATTTCATTGCAGGCGGCGGACCTGCCGGGCGTGTGGACTGATATCGAGCGCGTCGGCGCAGCGCTCGGCGTGGCGGAACGCAGTTTCGATGTGAGCCGGGCGCTCAAGGATCGCGTTCGCGCGATCGGTGAGAACGCAGCGGGCGCGAACTACCGGCCCGGCGTGATCTGTATCGAGTGGATCGAACCGCTGATGGCGGCCGGCAACTGGGTTCCCGAGATGGTGAAAATAGCCGGTGGCCGAGATCTGTTGGGAGTCGTGGGACAGCATTCGCCGCGGATCTCTTTCGACGACTTATGCCGCGCCAATCCAGACATCATCATGGTGGCCCCGTGCGGCTTTGCGATCGAGCAAACTCTGAGCGAGATGCATACTTTGACCGGCGATGCCCGCTGGCGCGAGATTGCGGCGGTCGCGAACGGGCGGCTATTCGTGGCCGATGGCAACCAATATTTCAATCGCCCCGGCCCGCGCATCGCCGAATCGATCGAAATCCTGGCCGAGATGATCCACCCGTCGATCTTTCGATTCGGACACGAAGGTGCCGGCTGGCAGCGAGTTTGAAAGCGAAGCTTACGATCCCTCGGCCAAGTAGCGCAGGCCGATGCTGGCGGGAGTCAGTGTGATGCCGAATTCCGCCAGCAGCGCGGAGTTGTCGCAGAGGCTGTCGGCCAGCACGAAGGTTGCCGCATCGCGTGAGAAAATGGGGTGGGGCAGCGATTCGGCGATCGCTCCCGTGATGTTCATCAGCGCCGCCGGAGCATGAACGACAGCCCGATGACGCTTGGTGACTTCCATCATCAGTTTGATCAGGGCATCGAAGGTCAGCGGGTCGGGGCCTCCAATCTCGAAGCTGCCGTTCAAGCCCCGGCCGCCCAGCGCTAACTCCACGCATTGGGCAAGGTCGTTCACCAACACTGGTTGCAGCTTCTGCTGACCGCTGCCCGGCATCACAAATACCGGAGAGAGCTTCAAAATCCGTGCGAACATGGTGAGCACGCGGTCCCCCGGCCCATACACCAGCGAAGGCCGGAAGATCGTGAAGGGCAGGCCCGAATTACGGATCGAGCGTTCGGCGTTGCCTTTGGCGCGAAAGCCCGGGTGAGGACTGTACGCATCGGCCGCGGCGCCGCTGACATAAATGAAGCGCTGAATCCGTTGATCGTCACAAGCATCGAGCAGGGCGTTGGTGCCACCGAAATCGATACGCTCGAAGGTCAGGCCGCGCCGATGATTCTCGACCGGGTAACCGTCGAACTGAACCGTATCGATGATCGCGTGGGCGCCCGCCAACGGAATTCGCAATGAGCTCGGGTCGGTGACATCGGCGCGGAAGAGATCGACATTGGGGAAATCGAAACGATCGCGGACCCGATCCGGATTGCGGGTAAGTATCCGCACCAGGTGTCCTGCGTGCGCCAGACGCCGAGCGATTGCTGCTCCGATGAAGCCGGAGCCGCCAGCGATCGCGACGATCATGTCATTCGATGCCATTGGAACTCACCGGCCTTTTAGCATGGCGGGTCCAATTTCACCAAAGGCGACACGGGCTCGGCGCTTTTCGGGTTTTTATTGCGCCTCGATACCTGTTTCGATGGATGGTGGTGAAGCAGACAATGCGCCCGATAATACTAGCCCTCGGAATGGTTTTTTTGATGAGTTTGGTGGCCTCGGCCCAGAATACCACCCAGCCCGGTAACGAACAGGATTCAGGCGCTAGTGAGTCGGGCAATGACCCACAGTTTGCGATTCCGGACTATGGTACCGGACCATTTGCTCAGA
>DAHVFB010000172.1 GCA_027317185.1 Deltaproteobacteria bacterium | reverse complement strand
CGGCAGATGTCCGCCACCTTCGCCCCACCCTCGGCCTGGTGCAATGCTCGCAAGATCTGCTCTTCGCTGTGCCCCTGCTTCACTTTCGCGTCCTCCTGTTCCCATCAAAGAGGACCACGCCAAAGCACCTTCACTCAACTTATCACTGGCGGGTTTTTCGGGTTTTGGGTCAGATCGTCACGGCTCTTGGGACCGAAGCGCGAACTACGCCGCCGGGAACCGAGGCGATCGGACGCATCGTCGAGAAGGCGGGCGGGTCCGTCCTAATTCTGTTCGACGAGGTTCTGAACTATCTCAACCGCTATCGCGACAAGGCCGACAGTTTCCATGCTTTCATCCAGAACCTGACCGTCGCGATGACCGGCACGACTCGGAGTGCGGCCGTTATCAGCTTGCCTCGCAGCCAGGTCGAGATGACGGAGTGGGACTCGAAGTGGCAGGAGCGTATCACCAAGGTCGTCAAGCGTGTCGCCAAAGATTTGCTCGTAAACGATGAGGCCGAGATCGGCGAGGTAGTCCGTCGCAGGCTCTTCGATGATGTCGGCAAGGAGACGGTGCGCAGAACCGTCGCGTTGGCTTACGCGAATTGGTGCTTCGAGCATCGGGCGGAACTTCCCGCGGAGTGGACCGCTGTGGACAGCGCGGCGACCGAGGCCAAGGCGCGCGACTATTTGAGATCCCGCTTCGAAGCTTGCTATCCCTTTCATCCCGCGACGCTGACGGTATTCCAACGAAAATGGCGATCGCTGTCACAGTTCCAGCAGACGCGTGGGACGTTGGCGATGTTTGCCCAGTGGATCTCCGTGGTCTTCAGCAGAGAGCATCGGGAGGCGCGGCGCGAAGCGCTTATCACGCTGGTCTCGGCGCCGCTCGAGGTGCCGTCGTTCCGCGCCGTGGTGTTGGGTCAGTTGGGAGAAATGCGTCTCGATCCAGGTATCAACAGCGATATCGCGGGCGATCGGAACAAAGCGGCGGCGCTCGACGCTGACGCGGCCAAAGGGCCGATCAAGGACATTCATCGGAGAGTAGGGACGGCGATCCTGTTCGAGTCATCGGGCGGTCAGAGCGATCAGACTGCGCACTTGCCCGAGCTTCGCTTTGCGCTCGGAGAACCTGAGATCGACACGACCTCGATTGACAGCGCGGCGCATGCGCTCGAGACGAAAGGGTTTTACATCCGCAAGGTCGGCACGGACGGCTTCCGCTTTGGGTTCAAGCCGACGCTGAAGAAGGTTGTGAGCGATCGGCGCGCGTCGCTGGACGAAGACGAAGTCAAAAAGGCGACCAGGAGTCTGGTGCGCAAGGAGTTCGAGCGCGACGCGAATGTTTCGGTCGAACCGTATCCACCTGACAGCAGCGCGGTGGAGGATTCGCCGCGCCTCAGAGTTGTCGTCATCGATCCGGCGCAGGAATGGAACGACGATGGAGCTTTGCGCAGCATCGTCACGGAGTGGACGAAAGTGCGGGGCAAGTCGCCGCGGCTGTATCCCGCATCGTTAGTATGGAGCGCGAGGAAGCCGGGCCGCGAGCTACGCGACAAAATCGAGAATTGGCTCGCGTGGCAGCGTGTCCAAACAGAGATCGGAACCGGCGCGCTCGCGGGCGACTTCGATACTTCAGAGAAAGATGACATTCGCAGCAAGCTTCGGGATGCGGAGAGTGACGCGAGAGATGAGGTATGGGCGAGCTATCGGTATCTCGCATTGTACGATAACAAAGAGGCGGACGGCGTCCGCTCCTCGATCTGGGCGCGGGCCATTCCAGTTCGGGTAAGTCACTATGCGGGCGTGTTTTGGCGGCAATGACCTCGCAGTCCCTACTCAATTCATCTGTGGGCGCTGGTTATTTGGATCGGAGGTGGCCGCAAGCATTCAAAGATACAGGGGCTTGGCCGCTCAAGAGTCTGAGGCAAGCGTTTCTTGACGGCTCGCTCGATAGGTTAGTCGACCCCGATCAGTGTCTGCGCGAGCGGATCCCTGAATTTGTGATTAAAGGCGAATTCGGGCTCGCATCGGGTGGCGATCCGGCGACTGGGTATTCCAGGATCTGGTTCAAGGAGCTCATGCCTCCGGACGAGGTAGCATTCGACGCGGATGTGTATCTGCTGACAGGTGCGAAGGCGAAGGCATTGAAACTGCGCGCCGAGACACCGACTGTGCTCGGCGATGGGCCTGGTGGTACGACAACGGAACCGGCCCGTCCTCAGGTACCAGTGGAGGTTGTGCCTGCGAGTGTGGGAAGACAGCAGATTCGCATCGTTGGCGCGGTCCCACCTGAGGTATGGAACCGGCTGGGAACGAAACTCATCCCGAAGCTGAAAGCGGGCGTGAATCTAAAACTCGGCCTCACCTTCACACTCGAACTAGAGGGTGCAGACGCACTTCAGTTCATCAGCGATCTGAGACAGGCAATCGAAGACCTGGGGCTATCCGACGCTCTCAAGATCGAGCGCGGCTGACCATTTCGATTCGAAAGGCACTTCCGAACGTGGAGCTCGCGAAAAGCCCATAGTTGGCTACACAGCGCTGTTCGGACCGTTCCTGTTTTCGTAATTGCTCGTGTCTTCGACGCTTGGTGGCGGCAATCCGAGGAAATCAACGATCGCCGGCTTGTAGGCTGGCCAAAAGTTGTTACCGGCCGTGGGAAAAGTCATTCAAGAAATCGTACCGCTGAGACATATTCTTCCGCGAAAAATCGCCTTGATTTATAGACGAATTCGTCAAACATTTCGCTAGGTTAGGCGAACCTAATCCGACTGGATTTGTGGCGCGGATTGAGCGCACATGGACACCCGATGGGAGGTGTCCATGGGTCAAGAAGTCTCATCGAAGCGAAGCAGAAAGTGGCAATCGCCAGGCGCCAATTCAGAAGAGTTAGTGCAGGAAATTACGCGCCTTCCAGCGCTTGACGTGCCGGCCCTGCGGCAGCGCTGGGCGACGCTTTTCGGCGCCGATCCATCGCCCAACCTTGGGCGTGCGCTGCTGATTCGAGCGATCGCGTACCGGCTTCAGGAGAAAGCCCTGGCCGGTCTCAAACCATCAACCCAGCGGCTCCTCGACCGGATCGCCGATACTCACTCGAACGACGCTCTGCGCGATATTCCGAAGCCGCGGGCGAGTGCCGGCACCGTCCTGACTCGCGAGTGGCGCGGCGTCAGCCACCGGGTCACCGTCCTCGACAGCGACGTCGTCTACCAGGGGCGGCGCTACAAATCGCTGTCGGAAGTCGCCCGCGCGATCACCGGCTCGCGCTGGTCGGGACCGCTTTTCTTTGGTCTGAAAGGCCGCGCCCGGGAGGCGGTCAATGGCTAATGCTACCAGACGCTGCGCAATCTACATCCGCAAGTCCTCGGAAGAAGGATTGGAGCAGGACTACAACTCGCTGCATGCACAACGCGAGGCGTGCGAGGCGTTCATCAGAAGCCAGGCCGGCGAGGGTTGGCGGCTGATCAAGACCGCCTACGACGATGGCGGCTTTTCCGGCGGGGGTATGGAGCGGCCTGCGCTGCAGCAGCAGCTGGCAGATATCCGCGCTGGTCTGGTCGATACGGTGGTGGTCTACAAAGTCGATCGGCTCACCCGGTCGCTCACCGACTTTGCCCGGATGGTCGCCCCTTCTTAATATGCTACTGTTAGGCTCACCATATACCCAACAGGGGGAGCGATCATGACGGGGGTAGCGATGGGCATCGCAACAATCATAGCAGTGCTCTTGGGACCAATTCTGGCAGTATGCGTGACGCGTTACATTGACGAAAGTCGTCTTAAACAGACGAGAAGAATGGATGTGTTCAGAATTCTGATGCGAACGCGCCGACTGAGACTTAATCCCGATCACGTAGGCGCCTTGAACCTCGTCGAAATCGAATTCTTTAGCGAAAATGCAGTCATTGAAAAATGGAAAGCCTACTGGGCTCATCTTTGCCAACCACTACCAGTGGAGGTAGTTACACAACAGCAATTCCTCCGCGAGCAAGAAGGCCTACTTACAAAGCTTCTGCATGCAATTGCGAAAACTTTAGCATTCAATATCGAGCAGTTGGAAATACTCGAAGGTGGGTAACGCCCCAGGGCTGGGTCGATGACGATCAGAGCTTGAGAATAATGAGAGGCCTCATATTGGAGATTCTAAATGGCAGGTGTGGCTTGCCCATTGTGCCGTTAAATGTAGCTCCTCAAAATCCGTATCCTCCTGCTCCTAATGAGGTTCCTCCACCTCCTGCCTCGATTTAAGTTCATGACAGAAAATCACGAAGTTTTTTTAATATTGACTGGACCAGTAGGAGTCTGAACCAGTACCGGCCTTGTCGGATCAATATCCAGTGGCGATAAAATTGGAAATTCTTGGGTGTACGATGTCTGGCTCGCCGACGCGCCGGTTACCATTGGAATACCAGGCGGTAATGTCAGTTTTATTGTCCCCTCGAAAATTCCCTTACTCTCATTAACAGTGTACTTCCCGTCGTACACACCGCCGTTGACATCCGCACCTATTACGACGCCACCTTTAAGAACGATAACGCCAAAACCGCTTCCTACCCCTTCCTGAATAATAAAGAGCATAGAAGCCGTCGAGCATCGGAGTCTCTCCTTCTGTTCACGTACGATAGGAATACACTATCATTTGGCGGTACCGCTCGGAATTCCGCTTTCTAGGCTCCTACCGAAATGCAGGCCAAGCGGCGCAGAGTCGAGATGCGGATTGTGCTCGAGGGAGATTCCACCTCTAATCGCGTCGACCTGCCGTTGCTGAAGGCGGTTGCGCGCGCTCGGCGGTGGGCTGACGAACTCGTGTCAGGCAAAGTGCGGTCCGTCCACGAACTCGCCAAGCGCGAGGGACTCGATCGTCGTTCGGTGCGGCGGCTTATTCCGCTGGGCTTCCTCGCGCCGCGGATCGTCGAGGCGATCGCCACCGGTCGCCAGCCGGAACGATTTGACGCTCAAGGCGCTTACCCGGCGAATCGATATTCCATTGCTCTGGAGCGCGCAGCACCAGTTGCTCGGCATGAAGTAGATTCAGACCCTGGCGCTTCGATCAGATCCTGAAGCTCAAATGAAGATCGGGGCTCGAGCTCATCAACGAGCCCAAGCCCCGATTCGTTTTCGACTCGCGACTAAATTATTTGGCAGCTTTCGTCTTCCGCGGACGAGTGGTCTTCTGTTCTCGCGCGGCCGATGCATAGCGCTTCTTGAAGCAAGCGCGGCAGCGGGCGTCGCGGCGCTTCAGGAAGGACGGAGCCAGGTCGTCGCTCCCACAGTATCGGCAGATCAGCTTATCCGTGCTGGAAGGCGATCGCGACCGCTGCGAATCCTTCGGGGCTTTCGCGGGACGCGCGGCCTTCGAAGCGGCTCCGATGACCGTCTTCTTAGTGGGCGCTACAGCTTTGCCGCCCTGCGTGGCTGACGTTTCGGGTTCGGTTTTGGAATCGGTGTTCACGCGAGATCTCCTTCTCGGGCAAGGGCTTGGTGCTCCTGCCGTCGTGAACACACATTGCTCTGTCGCCACCGTGTTGGAAGCGAATCGTCGCACCAATGGCTAAAAATCTTGAGGGCAATATAACGCTGTCCCAGCACGGCACATCCGGCCTGGGCCCCCGCCCTGCCTTACCGATGGACCTGCGAATTTCGCGCCCGGATAGAATTCGCCTAATAT
>DAHVFB010000171.1 GCA_027317185.1 Deltaproteobacteria bacterium | reverse complement strand
ATCGATCGTTATGTGGCGCGTGAAGTGGCCGGGCCGTTGATGCTTGGAGTGGCGCTGCTGACCTTCGCACTGGTCACCGGACGGCTGCTGAAGCTCACCGAGATGGTGGTTAATCGCGGGGTCAGCCTCGGCGAGGTGTTCTCGATCATCGGGTACATCATGCCGGCCTTTCTCGAACTCACTTTTCCGATGGCGGTGCTGCTCGGGGTGTTATTGGGCTTTGGCCGAATGTCGGCGGAGCAGGAAATCACCGCGGCGCGATCGTGCGGTATCAGCCTTTACCGTCTGGCTGTTCCGGTGCTCGCGATTGGGGTGCTGGTGTGGGCAATCGCAGGCTGGTTCGCGTTTTCCGTACGGCCCTGGTCGAATCAGCATTTGTCCGATTTGCTCTACCATATCAGCCGTACCCGCACGACGGCCGGACTTAAGGAAAAAGTTTTTAACCATACGTTTCCCGGAATTGTGTTGTATGTGGACCATATTTCGCCCGACAACGGCAGCCTGCATGGGGTGATGATCTCGGACGACCGGACTCGCGGACAACATAGTTCGATCATCGCACGCGAGGGTCTCGTGCTGCCGGACAAAAATCGCGAAACCGTGACACTGCGCCTGTTTGCCGGATCGGTGTTCGGAATGGACTCCGAAAAAGGGGCGAGTCACATCACCAGCTTCAAGGTTTACGATCTTAATCTTCAGCCCGATGCGGCGCTGAGCTTTGCCGATCGCGCGCCGGATCAGATGAGCTATGGCACGCTGCTCCAGACGATCGCCAAAGCGCGCGCCGCGGGACGTCCCAACTATCTCGCCGAGACTGAACTGGCGGGCAAATACACCATCCCATTCGCCAGCGTGTTGTTTGCATTATTGGGCATTCCGCTCGGTCTGAAACCTGCGCGGGGCGGCCAATCGGAACGCTTCGGCGTTAGCATCGCGCTGTTCTTCTTTTACTATGCCATGATGCGCGTGGGAGAAAATCTGGCGCAGGGCGGGCGCCTCAGCGCTTTCGCGGCAATGGGCATCCCGGACCTGTTGTTCGCGGCTTTCGCGGGCTGGTTGTTCGTGCAAAGCGCCGGCGACCGCACGGACCAGGGACGCGGCCCCGGCGACATCCTCTGGGATCTGGTCGAGCGCTTCGAACGTTCGAGGCAAGCCGCATGATTTTGCGTCCCCGGCTTTCGCCCACGATGGATCGTTTTCTGGCGGGAAGTTTTTTCGGCCCGTTTCTGGTATGCCTCGCCGCTTTCACGGTCATCTATCTGCTCGGCGATATTTTCGATCGTTTCGACGATCTGATGCACTATGGCGGTTTCGGCCTGCTGGGGTTGCAGTACTTTGCCCTCAAGCTTCCGCTGATCGTTTCGCAGATCTTACCGGTTGCATGTCTGGCGGGCGCCCTGCTCGGCCTCGCGCTATTGAGCCGCTCGGGCGAGATTCTGGCTTGCCAGCAGCTCGGTATCAGCCGGTTGGAACTGGCGGTTCCGATTCTCGTAATCGCCTTCGGCATCTCGCTGTTTAATTTTGGCATCAGCGAAACCGTGGTTCCCTATACCACGCGGCAGGCGCGCTATCTTTACGAAGTTCAGTTGAAAAAGCGGACTTTGCGCGGAGTCTTCGCCAATCAGCATCTATGGGTCCGGGTGAGCGACGGCTTCATGAGCGCCGATCGTTATGACAAACGGACGCATGAGCTTTCCGGCGTGACTATCTATCGACTGTCGCCGCAATACGATTTGCGCGACATCGTGCATGCGAAACGCGCCACCTGGAATGGCGCTCGATGGGTACCGGAAGACCTGTCGGCGATCGAATTGGGAAAAAACAACTCAGTGGTGAGTTTGAAGTCGGCCAATTTCAATCCTGATGTAAATCCGGCGGATTTCGGCCTGCTCAAACTCGATCCCGAGGAGTTCACCTTATGGGAGCTCAATCGTTATATCGCGGGCCTGCGCGAAAAAGGTCTTGATCCCGGTGGCTACGTCGTCGATCGTGACCTGAAATACGCGATGCCGCTGTCGTGTCTGATAATGGTGGCGCTGGGCGTGGTTCTCAGTCTCGATCCACTGCCCCGGCGGCTCAGCCTGGGCCGCAGTTTCGGGCTTGCGCTCACGATCGGCTTTGGTTACTGGCTGGCGCTTGGGATAACTTCATCGCTGGGTCATTCAGGCCTGATGCCGGCCTGGACGGCCGCCTGGATTCCGAACGTTTTGTTTACCTTGATCGCCTTCTCGCTGTTCCTGTTCGGCGAGGAGCGCTAGGCAAATTATGCGGCAGGCGCGTAGGTAATGTCAGCCACTTCCGCAGCCGAATCCATCAAGTTGCTATCCGAATCGCGGGTGAGCAATTTTCTGGCGGGGGCTCGCCTGGGCCATCTCGCAACGGTCGATCGCGGCGGCGCGCCCCATAATATTCCGATCTGTTTCTGGTTTGACGGCGATCATTTCTATTTCGCAATTGACGAAAAGCCCAAGCGGCGCACCGGGATGGACCTCAAGCGGATGCGCAATATCGCGGAGAATCCGCGCGTCGCGCTGGTGATCGATCATTACGAAGAGGACTGGACGTTTCTCGGTTATGTCCTCGTGCATGGAAACGCGGTAGTGGTCGAGGATCCCAACGAGTATCTGTTGGCGCTGCGAAACCTGCGCGAGAAATATCCGCAGTACCGCCAGATGGCGCTGGTGCGCGAAGCCAATCCGATGATCCGCATCGACGTCGATCGCGCGCACGTGTGGGGCCGGCGATTCAAAGACGGTCTCGCACCTGATGGGACGGCGCGGTGAGGCGTATCGCCGAAATAGCGCAGGCGCTGAAGCAGGCCGGTCTCGACGGCTGGTTGTTTTACGATTTCCGCCGCAGCGATCCCCTCGCATATCGCATTCTTGGCCTGAATCCGGACGAACTATCCACCCGGCGAAGGTTCTACTTCGTGCCGACCCAAGGCGCGCCATGCGCGCTGGTTTCGGCGGTTGAGCCGAACCGGCTGGATCAACTTCCGGGCAAGCGGATTATCTATCGATCGGAACGCGAAATGACGGTGTCCTTGGCAGGCATCCTTGCCGGAGCTCGCCGAATCGCGATGGATTACTCGCCAAATTGCGCGATTCCCTACGTCTCGCGGGTCGATGCGGGCACGGTCGAGCTGGTGCGATCGTGCGGAGTGGCGGTAGTCACCGCCGCCGATCTGATCCAGCGCTTCGAGGCGGCGCTGAGCACCGCTCAACTCGACAGTCATCGGCGGGCGGCGTCCGCGCTAATCGAGGTGGTCAACGAAACTTTCGCCGAGATCGCACGCAGCGTTCGCAATGGAAATCCGGTCAGCGAACTTTCCATCCAGCGCTATGTTATCGATCGCATCAGCGCCGCGTATGGCATGATCACGCGCGATCCGCCAATTGTTGCGATCAACGCGCACGCCGCCCTGCCCCACTTCAGTCCGCATCAGGCTGACGATTCCCGCATCAAGCCGGGCGATCTGATCTTGCTCGACCTGTGGGCGAAAGAGCCGGGCGCGGATGCCATTTACGCGGATTTCACCTGGATGGGGTTTGTCGGTGAGCATGTCCCCGCCGAATACGCGCAGGCTTTCTCGCTGATCGCCCGCGCCCGCGACGCGGCGATCGAGTTGGTTAGCGCGCGTGTGCAAGCGGGCCGGCGGGTCACCGGTGAGGAGGCTGATCTCGCGGCACGATCGATCATAGAGGATGCCGGTTTTGGCGCGGCCTTTGTGCATCGCACCGGCCATTCGATCGGGCGCGAGGTCCACGCCAATGGCGCGAATCTGGATTCGCTCGAAACCCGCGACGCGCGCGAACTGATCGACCATAGCTGCTTCTCCGTGGAGCCGGGCATCTATTTTCCCGGCCGCTTCGGAGTGCGCACTGAAATTGACATGACGATCGAAGATGGTGCCGCCCAGGTGACTACCGGCGCGCTTCAGACTGAGATTATCCCATTACTGGCGGCTTTTCCGCAGGCCGATTGATTCCGGATGATTCGCGCGGTCATATTCGATCTGGACGGCACCCTGGCCGATACCGAGCCGTTGCACTTCGCGGCTTTTGCCGCGGTTTTCCAGGCTGAAGGCATCGAGGTTGGCCGCGAGGAATATTTCAGCCGCCTGATCGGCTACGACGATCGCGATTGCGTCACGGTCGTGATGCGCGAGCATGATCTGACGCCCGATGAACTCAAACTCTCGCAGCTGATCGCGCGCAAGGCCGCCATCTACCAGGAAATGATCGAGCGGCGTGACGTGCTCTATCCTGGCGCCGCGGACTTTGTTCGCCGCTGCGCCGAACGCTTTCCCCTCGCGATAGCAACCGGCACGCTGCGGGCGGAAGCCGAAATGATTTTGCGGCGCGCGGGATTGCGGGAACTTTTCGTGGACGTGGTGGCGGCCGAAGACGTCGCGCAGGGCAAACCCGCACCGGACATCTTCCTGACCGCGCTCGGCCATCTCGGTTTCATTCTAAGGAGCCGGCCTCCAATTGCACCTCAAGAGTGTCTGGTGATCGAGGATACGGTGGCCGGCCTGACCGCCGCGCGATCCGCGGGCATGACGGTGCTGGCCCTATGTCAGAGCGCGCCGGCAGAGCTATTGGCGGACGCCGAGCTGGTTCGCAACTCGATCGCCGAAATCGATTTGAACGACGTTCTGCGCCGCCTAACGAAAATTTGCTAAAAAGGCTCAGGCATCGAGGCCGCGGAGCAGATGAAAGCGATCCTCTACCAGTTCAGCATCAATCCCTCGTGCGCGAAGCTGCGTAAACTCCTGCACTACAAAGGCGTCGACTTCGATACGATCGAGGTCGACTACCTCGAACGCAAGGATCTGCCCGATGGCCTGACGGTGCCCGCGTTTGCACTTCCCGGCGGCGAGACGATCACCGACTGGGAGCCAATCGCCCTGCGAATAGAGGAACTCTATCCTGAGCCGACGGTGCTCCCCCCCGATTTGCGCGGAATCCATCTGGCGCTGTCGCGCTATATGGATAGCGAGATCGAAGAGGCGCTGGTTCGTCTCGCGACGCCCGACGAGATCGCTCATTTCCGGCGGCTCGGTCACGAGCATGAGGCGTTTTTCCGTCTAGTCCGCGAGCGTGAGTATGGGGTGGGTTTCTGCGACCGGATGGAGCGCGAGAGCGCGGCAAACCGTGAGCGGGCATCGAGGTTGCTGAGCCCGTTTGAGGAAGCTTTGCACGGCAAAGCTTTTATCCTAGGGCGGATTGGACTGGCGGATTTCGCTTTATATGGACAGCTTCATTCTCTCGCGATTTCCGGCGAACTTAAGCTTCCGGCCGAGTTCCCGAATCTGCGCCTGTTCTTTGAACGTATCGATCGAATCTCTTCCGATCTTACCGGGGTAGCCTGATTCGCGGCGATCCGATCGGCCGCTCAGCTCCCGGCACGTATCCGTTCGGGCTGGCGGGGATGTGGTATGACTACAACAGCAACCTGTATTATACGTATGGACGCTGGTACAGCCCCTTGTTGCAGCAGTTCATCTCGGAGGACCCCAAGCGCTTCGGCGGCGGCGACGCCAATCTGTTTGGCTATGTTCACGAGGACCCCATCAACGCCACCGACCCGCTAGGTTTCGATGAAGGGGGCGGCGGAGGGGGCGGCTGCGGCTTGTTGTGTTGGGTGCCGTTCATACTCTGCGACTTTTTCTGCAGCAGCGGCGGCGGAGGCGGCGGGGGTCCGCGCA
>DAHVFB010000170.1 GCA_027317185.1 Deltaproteobacteria bacterium | reverse complement strand
ATCCTATGGTAAATGACAAAGTCCGGGTTCCCGACCTCGCCCGCATGAAGGCCGCCCGCACGCCGATTGCGATGCTGACGGCGTACGACTACCCCTTCGCCCGGATCTTCGATCAGGCCGGCATCGACGTGCTGCTGATCGGCGACAGTCTCGGGATGGTCGTGCAGGGTGCCGACAGCACGCTCCCCGTCACGCTCGGCGAAATCATCTACCACGTCAAAATGGTGGTCCGCGGACGCCAGCGCGCGTTGGTCGTCGCCGACCTGCCGTTTCTCACCTACCAGGTGAGCGTCGAGCAGGCGCTGCGCAACGCCGGCCGCCTGATCAAGGAAGGCGGCGCCGAAGCGGTCAAACTCGAAGGCGGCATCACGATGGCCGAGACCATCCGCCGCCTGGTCGATATCGACATCCCGGTGATGGGCCATATCGGGCTCACGCCTCAATCGGTCCATCGCATGGGCGGCCATCGCGTGCAGGGGCGGCAATCGGGCAACGGGCCGGGATGCCGCGAGCGGCTGCTCGAGGACGCGCTCGCGGTCGAGCAGGCAGGCGCGTTTTCGCTTGTGCTGGAGGGGATTCCGGCGGAACTGGCCCGCGAGATCACCGATCGCGCGGCGATTCCCACCATCGGCATCGGCGCTGGCGCGGCGTGCGACGGCCAGGTGCTGGTGATGCATGACGTGCTCGGCCTGAGCGAAGCGTTCGTGCCGCGTTTCGCCAAGCCCTACGCCAACCTGTGGCAAGACGCGTCGGCCGCGGCGGCGAGCTATATCCGCGAGGTGCGCGAACGCGCCTTCCCAGCGGCCGAACATACCTACGGCGCGAGCCGCGGCAAGGGAGCCCGACCATCGTGAAGATCATCGCTTCGCCAATCGAGATGCAGCGCTATGCGGAAAACGCGCGCCGCGAAGGCGCCACGATCGCGTTCGTGCCGACGATGGGCTTCCTCCATGAGGGCCATCTCACGCTGATGCGCGAGGGGCGCGCGCGCGCCTCGATCCTGGCCAGCTCGCTGTTCGTCAATCCGACCCAGTTCGCGCCCAACGAGGATTTCTCGCGCTATCCGCGCAACTTCGCGCGCGACTGCGAGCTGATGGAAACCGTGCCGGTCGACGTGCTGTTCGCGCCCGAGCCGACCGCGATGTACCCGGCGGGCTCGCAGAGCTGGGTCGAGGCGACCGAGGTCACCCGGGGGCTATGCGGTGACCATCGGCCGGGCCATTTCCGCGGCGTCACGACGGTCGTGGCCAAGCTTTTCAATATCGTCAAGCCGCACTTCGCGCTGTTCGGCGAGAAGGACTTTCAGCAGTTGCGCGCGATTCAGCGGATGGTCGTCGACTTGAACTTCGACCTCGAAATCGTGCCGGTGGCGACGGTGCGCGAGCGCGACGGGCTCGCGATGAGCTCGCGCAACGCCTATCTCTCGCCCGAGGAGCGCCAGCGCGCCCTGGCGATCAGCCGGGCGCTCAAGGCGGCCCGCCAATGCTTCGACGAAGGCGCACGCTACACCGCCCAACTGGCCTGTGCGGCGCGCTACGTGCTCGAGCGCACGCCGGGGCTCGAAATCGAATACATCGAGGCGGTCGACGCCGAAACGCTGGCGCCGCTCAAGGCGCTCGACCGTCCGGTGGTGGTCGCGATCGCGGCGCGGGTCGGCGCGACCCGCCTGATCGATAATATGACCTTCTCGCCTTTTTCCAACTGAGTAATCGGACTTCAACCACTTAGTATAGTCAGTACGACTAGCCGAAGCGAGTTTATTGCCATGCGTATAATGCTGCGTGCCAAGCTTCATCGCCTCCATCTGACCGGCGCCGACCCCGACTACGAGGGCAGCATCGCGATCGACGTCAACCTGCTGCGCGCCGCCGGCATCATTGAAAACGAGATGGTCCACGTCTGGAACGTGACCAACGGCGAGCGGCTCGAGACCTACGCGATCAAGGCGCCGGCCGGCTCGGGCGAGGTCGCGCTCAACGGCGCGGCGGCGCTCAAGGGCAAGCCCGGCGATATTATCATCGTGGCGACTTTCGCGCCGATGGACGAAGTGCGCGCGCGCCGCCACGTGCCGACCGTAATCCACGTCGACGGGCAAAACCGTCCGCGCGAACTGGGCCTCGCCAATGCCAGTTGACGCCCTGGCGCGCGGCGGCGCGAGTTGACGCGATCGCCCTCGCTCCGCCAATGCGGTTGCCGGTTACTTCTGCACCAGCCCGGTGGAGCGGGCGTCTTGGTTTAGCTACTTTTTGGAAGAACTCGCGAGGCGCTTTTGACGAGCTAACGCTAATTGTTCGCGTAAAAGCATAACAAATTCTGGCAGACTCCGCCGTATGGCTGCTGGGAGATCCTTATATTTAGACGATTGCAGGTTCGCATTGTTGCTGGGGTTGACATATACATCTGGGAGCCAAGCAACAGGAACTACATAACAATTTGTGAGATCGATGCGATTGGGATTCGTATAAAATGCTATCTCGATTGTGGCGATGAATAGCGTAGCGTCATCGGTGGCAAAGAACTCTAGAAGTTTCTCAGCCTTCGAGATGTCATCTTTGCTGGCGGCGCGGCCCTGAACAGCGGACTTTATATTGACGTAAATCGTCCGCGAATCTACAAACTTGAATGAGAAATCATACACGCCGACCTCAGAGTTAGCCGGTAAAAAATCATGTATGCCGAGAGACGAAGCCTGAGCTTCCAGGTTTTGGGAGATCGCCTCCTCTAAGATGCGCCAAACTGTTCGCCCTTTGGCAGCTTTACGCCAGCCATAGGGAAGTAGTCCCGGCTTACCGATGGGAATCTCGCCGATTTTCTTTAGAAGGATCCGTAGCTTTCTTTCAAGCTTAGCACGGTGTTTCTCGATGTCTTCTATTTTATTTGCCATCGGAGAACCTAAACAATTCGCTTGCTGAAATGTTCAGAGCAGCTGCTATCTTGGAAATATTCGTTAGGCTGACATTGCGCTCCCCCCGCTCGATTCCGCCTATGTAAGTTCGGTCGAGACCGCAAACATCAGCGAAAGCCTCTTGGGAAAGGCCACGTTCTTTGCGTAGCTCTCTAATGCGCGTCCCGAAATGGATTTTTATGTTGGATACCGAATCGCCCGCCATGCCGACAAGGCAACACGATGATGTTTAAGAGTCCACGGACAATAAGTACCTTGAGCCCTGGCTTGGGGTTGTGACAGCTTTGCCGTCGAAGGAATCTTCGGTTGACGGCTCCAGTTCGTCATGATACCTATCGTCATCATCAGAGAGGGCGAAAATTGGGTCGGCGACATAAGACCATAGTCTCGGCGGATGATATAGACCGAAGGGAATTGGGGTATTACTCTACGCCCGAGTTCGTAGCTCAGTTTTTTGCAGACCGCATACTAGAGCTAAGACCTGATGCCCGTTCGGTGCTCGACCCCTGCATCGGCAGAGGCGAATTCACAGCGCCCTTTAAAGCCAGAGGCTGCCACGTCATCGGTTACGATGTCGTTGATATGAGTCCGCGCGGCTGCGACGAGTTCGCCAATGCAGACTTTCTGAAAGTTGTTATGGATTACGATTCGTTATCGCTGTTTCAGCACGCACAGCGCCCGCAGATCGACGTAATCATAGCGAACCCGCCTTATAACTGCCACGAAGTGGGATACATCCGCACGCAGAAAGTCAGCCTGATCCGTCGCTTTGGGAAGGCGGCGGCACTTAATATGTATGCGCTGTTCATACGCGCGATCCTCGACTATGCCCCGGACGGATGTTTAATAGGTCTCGTAACCCACGATTCCTTTTTGACAGCGACCGGCCACCAAGAGCTCCGGCAATACATTGTAGATAACTGTGTTATCTACAATCTTCACCTGTGTCCGACAAACCTGTTTCTGGACCAAGGGGCTGATGTAAGGACTTGCCTTCTTGTTCTGGAAAAGACCACCAAAAGAACGGGGGCGATCAAGGTATCAAACAGACCTTCCTCAACAAGAGAGTTTAGGAATGTATTGCGGGACAAGCTTTTTCAGAGCCGTGATCTAAATCAAATCTTACTTACCAGCCCCCGCGACAGTTCAGAATTTGCGGTCGGTGTGCCACAGGAAATACGCTGCCTCTTCGGCGAAAGGCGGCTCTCCGACATCGCGCCCTGTGTGACCGGAATCTCTACCGGAGATGATAAGAAGTATATACGACAAACTCCGTCGGAAGACTTTGCCGTTCCATTTTACAAGAACCCAGCGAGCCGGCGCTTTTACGCCGAGCCTGACGGATATCTCTGCACGAATTTTGACGAGGTCGGGCGAAAAATCCCCAATTTTATGATCCGCAACAAGGGTCTTATTTTTCGCGGAGGGATTTCGTGCTCGTCCATGGGTGTCAAATTCGGCGCTACAATCAGACCACAAAACACTGCTTGCGGAGTAAATCCCAACGTTGTTGTCGATGACGACCAGCGCTGGTGGTTGTTAAGTTTTCTCAACAGCAGACTATGCCTGTACGTTACCAAAGGCATTATAATCCGCGGGAACATGATTACATCTGGCTATGCATCGCGGATTCCAGTGCCGAAATTCGACGACGGCACGCTTGATCGTTTAAGTGATCTCGGACGAGATGGATTTCGAGCAGCTAAAGAAGGCCGACCAATCGGGAAAATCAAAGCTAGTATCGACCAAGCCGTTGAGGACTTTCTCCATCTGTCCGGTGGCGTCAAGACGTACCTGCAAGACTTTGAGCTCGATCCTACCCGCCTCGCCTGAAGCTTAATCCCCTTTTCGGCCGGCCGCGTCGCGCAAGCTTTTGTTGCCGACCGGGCGGAAGTACTGCGCCCGAGCTTGCTCCTAATAACCCGCAGCTAAGGAAGTCGTGGTTTGCCCCTATTGGGTATCCCACTCGTACGCTAGTAGGAGCCATATCTTAGGTTCATTGTCCTGTCGCTGCTGCTCTCAGTTTTACGGCCCAGCATTTCCCCCCTATAAAGGTGGGACGAAAAACTGTCAGGTTCATGGACCGCGACCGGAGTGCATTGCACCGCGCTGGCGGGCGGTTTTCAGGCTGGCCGAGCGATGCGCGACGGCCGCGCTCCCTATCGCCCAAATAGCTACGCCGGCCAGCGCGAGATTCGTTAACTCGAAATTCCAGTTAACCGTCATCGCACAAGCCGGCGTATTGGTCCTTTGGGATTACGCCGCTCTAATAGTAATCCACCGGATCGACCTGGCGCTTGGCGCCATACCAGAACAGCATGTTCTCGGTCAGCCCCTGCCAGGTGAATTTGCCCGGCGGCATGAGCAGCCGCTTGAACATCGACTTGAACGAATAGAATTCCTTGGTGCAGCGCCATACCCCTTCTTCGACTTCCTGCGGCGACATGTTCTTGGGCACGAACATGCAGCGGAAGTTGTTGATGTACAGGTCGGCGTCGGGGATGATCACACGGCCTTCGTTTTCTAGCTGCGTGCGCATCGGGGTGCCGCGCCGCGGCGTGACCGTGTTGAAAAATGCCTCCGGGGCGCGGACTTCGTGCAGGAACTTCATCGTTTCGTCGAAGATGCCGGGGCGATCTTCTTCGAGTCCAAACAGGAAATTCAGCGAATAGTAGATCCCGTACTTCTCGAGCTTCTTCAAGAGCTTTTTGTACTGGTTGGCATGGTTCTGAATCTTGTTCATCGAGAGCAGCGATTCCTGGCTGATCGATTCCACTCCGATATTAACGTGGAAAATTCCGGCCTTCGCCGCCAGCTCGAGCAGGTCGTCGTCATGATTCGAGTTGATCGTCCACAGGCACGAGAAGCGGATATTGAGCGGTTCGAGCGCCTTGAACAGCTCA
>DAHVFB010000016.1 GCA_027317185.1 Deltaproteobacteria bacterium | reverse complement strand
GGCGCGGCTGAAGCGGGCGGTGGTGATGATCAGTTATCGCAATCTGATCCATCACCAGGGATTGCCGCTCTATGCAGTGATCGCCGATCAGCCCACGGTCACCCTGCCGCCGCGCGCGTTGAGCACCGGA
This sequence comes from Deltaproteobacteria bacterium, assembly GCA_027317185.1. Taxonomy (GTDB): domain Bacteria; phylum Desulfobacterota; class Binatia; order Binatales; family Binataceae; genus JAJPIG01. Next base: position 41,752 of record DAHVFB010000016.1, on the reverse strand, counting down.
TCCGCGCCAATTCCGCCCTTCGACAGCGCGTTGCCGGCCACGATCGGCAATTGGTTTGCAACGCTCGGCGTTATCACGCGCCATCTCGAGGTTAACGCCGGAAACGTGGTGGAGCAGGGGACGGGACCGCTCGCGGGCGGGATCGAGCTAATCGCTTATCACCATCGCTTGCATACCCATCGATGGCTCGTGCGATTTCAAGGCCAATGGCTTTCCGGTCCGGCGGCGGGCGTACGCGCCAGTGGGGCAGTTGCATTCGGCAGGCGCCAGCGCTTTCCTCCCGAGGTTATATTGCAGGGCGATTTGCTTGCCGGTGGGTTGCCATTACAGGCGTTAAGTTTGCCCAGCGTGACGCTCGACGGCCGGACTCATGGCGACATTCGATTCGCACTTTATAAAGACGGCCATATTACCGGCGGCCTCAATGGCGCGGTGCGACGGCTCGCGATACGGCAGCCGCAGGCCGCGTCCGGTTTAACGGCCGGGGACTTTGCGATCCGCTCAGATTTCAAGATCGATCATACTTCCGCCGCTTTTCCTAATCTGACAATCGTGCGCGATAAATTGGCCTTCGCGATGGCTGACATTCGGCTCGACGATGCCTACAGCGGTAATCCGCTGATAGCGGTAACCGCGTCGGCTGCGCGCATCGATCTCGCCGGTTTGCGTAAGGCTATTGCATCGTTTGAGTTTCTTCCGAAAAAGATTTCCGACGCTATCGGCACGCTGCGATCCGGTCAGGTCACGATCGATCAGGCCGCGTTCACTTCGCGTTTCGATCTGCTCAAAGCTTCACCGGGAAAGGTCCTGCAACGGGAGCTGGCCGCCAGCGCGACAGTAGCCGGTGTTTCGATGGAGCTGCCGCGCGGCTTGCGCATTCCGCAGGTCCGGCATCTCAATGGTCAGATTGCATATTCACGCGGTGTTCTGACCCTGACGCAGGGGTCCGCGCAGGCTGGACAATCGAGTGTGAAATCGTTGAGCGCAAGGGCGAATCTCTCGCGCGCCTGGCGGCGGATTCCATATGCGGTCGAGGCCAGGGGCGAGCTCGCGGCTGAAGAAGTATACGCCGCGGCGGTTCAGGCCGTTCCGGCGCTGATGCGCCCTGCGCGCGAAAGGATCAGGTCGCTGGACGGCAGCGCCGGTTTCAAGCTTAAAGCTAACGGTATTTTTGTCGCCGCACGGCCCGCACAACCGCGATCGTTTATCGTACAGATAAAGCCGCGCAACGTGCGGATCGGATTCAGGCGCGTGCCGACCCCAATTGAACTGACAAGCGGGGCTGTGATCGCCGTTCCGGCCCTCCTCAGTATCGATAAGCTGATGGCGCATGCGGCTGGCCCTGCCGGATCGGTGCGCACGGGCAGCGTGATGCTGAGCGCATCGGTGTCGCAAAAAGACGGACATACGCTGGTGCGGGACCTGGCGGCTGAATTCCATAACGTGAACGCCGAGCGCTGGTTGCCGCTGATGATCGATCCGGCCGATCTTCAGGCAACCGGACGCATCAACGGGGCGTTGTTCGTTAACAGCGTTCCCGCGCAGAAATTCGCCTACCGCGTAACCGGGCGGCTGGTGCTGGGCAAGGGCGCCTTGCAGTTAGGGTTCCTGCGATCGCCATTGACGCTCAGTTCGGCGGCGTTGGATCTCGACGGGCGCGGAATGAACCTTCAGGTGCCGGCGGCGAGTATCGAAAATTCGCCGGTCGATCTAAATGTCAGAATCGCGGACTTCTCGCATCCCGAGATGCGATTGGATGCTGATGCGCATCGGCTTGATTTGACGGTCATGAAGTTCATCCGGCTGCCATGGTCCCCACCCACACCGGTAATGATTTTTAAGATTCCTGTCAGCGGACATCTTACGGCGCGCCGAGCGAAGCTCGACAAACTCCGGATGGCGAGCGTAACTACCGATTACTGTTACGATCACGGGGATTGGCAAGTGCGCGGTTTCAAGGCGCAGGCGCTCGGCGGCGATCTGGCGCTTGACCTTACGGGCCGCCGCGCGGACGACTGGATTCATATTCGGACCCATGTCGCACAGATCGATGGCGTACAACTGATGCATCTTTTGCAATCGAGCAGGAAGCCGGAAATGACCGGCAAACTGAATATCGATGGGGATCTCTGGGGCGATACGCGTAACGACTTCTTCAACACACTTGCCGGAGCGCTTTCTTTCGATGCGAAAAACGGCACGTTGGCGAAATTTCGTGTGCTCTCGCTGATACTCGGCATGATCGATTTGAAGAGCTGGCTCACGGCCAATATTCCCGATCCGCGGATCGCAGGCCTGCCGTTCGATGCCCTCAGCGCGAACTTTAAAGGTGACGCCGGCATCTTCTACACCGACGATTTGCGCATGACGGGACCGGTAATGGACATGGCGGCGCAGGGATCTATCGACGCGGGTAAAGCCATCATGGATATGCGGATCGAAATGGCGCCCTTTAACACCGTAAGCTGGCTGTTGAATAAGATTCCGGTGATCGGTCCGCGGCTGGCGGTTCCCGCCTCGCTGCTCGCGGCCTATTTTCAGGTGCGCGGCCCGGTTTCGAATCCGCGCGTCAGCGCCAAACCGATCACTTCGGTGGCCGAACTGGTGAAGAAAACGCTCGGCCTTCCGATTAATGTCATTCGGCCGAACACGGTACGCTGATTATTCGCTTTCGCTTGGAGCGCGTGGCGATGGCGGCTACAGTGCTTCGCAACAGGGAACGTTGATGGAATCAGCAGCAGTATGCGACGCGCGAATGGTTTTCGTGACTACCGGGAACGAAGTTGAGGCTGCTCATATCGCACGAACGATAGTCGAGGAGCGGCTGGCCGCCTGCGTCAATATCGTGGGGCCGGTCCAGTCAATTTACCGATGGGAAGGCGCGGTCGAGCAGGCGCGGGAACATCTGATGATTATCAAGACCCGCGCGCCATTATGCGCGAGACTGCGACAGCGCGTGGCCGAGCTCCATAGCTACGACGTTCCGGAAATTATCGAAGTTCCCCTCGACGGCGGTCATCGGCCATATCTCGATTGGATTTTGCAATCGACCAGCAGCGAGGATCCCGCGGACGAGCCATAGTCACGAGAGACCGGGATTTCATTTTGACCCCCCTCTATCGATTACCTTACGGCGAATAAGACAAAAGAAGGAAAATGTTCAGGACCGCGATTAAACGGATGGCGGCTTACGAGCCGGGGGAGCAGCCGCGCCCGGGCCGGCGGCTGATCAAGCTTAACACCAACGAAAATCCCTATCCTCCGTCGCCTGGCGTGCGAAAGGTGCTGGCGGGAGCCGCGAATCTGCTTCGCCTGTATCCCCCGCCGCGGGCCGACGAATTAATCGATCAGGCCGCGCGGGTCTACCGCCTGCCGCGCGAAATGATCATGGCCGGTAACGGATCGGACGAGCTGTTGGCGATGCTGTTCCGCGCCGCGCTCGGTCCGCATCACAAGGTCGCCTACCCGCTGCCGACGTATTCTCTATATGACACGTTGGCGAAGATTCAGGAGGCGGTGGTGGTGGGAGTTCCGTGGCATCATGAGTTCATACTCCCACTAGACGAACTGGTGCGTGCGCGCGCGCAGCTCACGATCATATGCAATCCCAATTCGCCCTCGGGCACGCTGACTCCGCTGGCGGAGATTTCGGCCCTGGCGAAACGATTGGGCCGTGGACTGATCGTGGTCGATGAAGCCTACGTCGATTTCGCCGACAGCAGCGCGCTTGAACTGCTTCGCGATCATCCCAACCTGATCGTGCTGCGATCCTTTTCGAAATCCTTTTCGCTGGCCGGGATGCGCTTGGGGCTTGGTTTCGCCCATCGGGAAGTTATCGATCAACTGCTCAAGGTCAAGGATTCCTACAATCTGAGCCGGCTTGCAATCGCAGTCGGCGCGCAGGCTTTACGTGATCTGGATTGGATGCGCCGCAACGTGGATCGCGTCAAATCGACTCGCGAACGGGTAACCGGTGAATTGCGCCTGATCGGCTTCGAGGTGCCGCCCTCGCAAGCCAACTTCGTGATGGCGCGCAAGCCCGGGCGCGACCTCGCTCCGATCGCCGCCGCCCTGCGCAAACGTGGAATCCTGGTGCGTCACTTCCCGACGCCGGCGCTTAAAGACGCGATGCGAATCACGATCGGCACGCCTGCCGAAATGAAGGCCCTCATCACAGCGCTGCGTTTACTGATGGCCGCTGCGCTCGCGAAAACAACCCGGCGCGGTGCGGCGCAGGTTCGATGAGCCCGATCGGCCGTCTGTTCAGGAATTTCCGGGGCTCTAAAAGCGTCGAGCGCGATCGCGCCGCCGAAACGGCCGACGGCGGCGAGGTCCAATGGGTAATCGCCGGACTTGGCAATCCCGGCGATCAGTATCGGCGATCACGCCATAATCTGGGCTTCGTGACGCTCGACCGGATAGCTGGTAAGCACGGGGTCAAATTGTCGCGCGGCCGCTTCAAATCTCACTACGCACGGGCCACGATCGCGGAACGCGCCGCGATACTGGTCAAGCCGGAGAATTTTTATAATTTGTCAGGCGACAGTCTCGCGCCGCTGCTCGGGTACTTCAAAACGCCGGTCGAAAGGCTGATCGTTATCCACGACGACCTCGACCTCGAAGCCGGACGGCTGCGCCTCAAACGCGGGGGCGGAGACGCCGGGAATCGCGGGGTGCGTTCTATCGCCGAGAAGCTGGGCACGGAGTTTATTCGGATTCGAATTGGAATCGGGCGTCCGCCCGGTGAAAGCGAGAGCAAGGACTTCGTTTTGAAGCCGCTGTCCAGCGACGAGCTTCGCGCATTTGATTCTGCTATCGCGCGGGCGGCCGAAGCGGTGGAGATGCTGATGGTCGAGGACCTCGATCGCACGATGAGCCGTTTCAATCAACGAGCGTGACCGGTTTTCCCGGTGAGCCGCATTCTGTAGGCTGAGGCTCTTGAACAATTCCGAATCACGAATGGACGAGAATCAAGCCAAAGAGATCGCAACCGAACTGGGCCGCGGCGCGGTCGAAGTAATTTCGTCCGCCGAACTGGCGGCCAGACTGGCCGAGGGCCGGCCGCTGCGTATAAAGCTCGGGATGGACCCGACTGCGCCGGATCTCCATCTGGGCCACACTCTGACGCTTAAGAAGCTGCGGGATTTCCAACGCGCGGGCCATACCGTGGTTTTTCTGGTCGGCGATTTTACCGCGACCATCGGCGATCCGACTGGCCGCTCCGAAACCCGCAAGCCGCTTTCGCGCGACCAAATCAAGGTCAACGCGGACACCTACCGCCGGCAGGTGTTCAAGATCCTGGATCCGGCGCGCACCGAGATTCGCTATAACAGCGAATGGATGGACTCGATGGGCGTAGCCGATCTGATCAAGATTGCGGCCAAACTGAGCGTCGCCCGGATGCTCGAACGCGACGACTTCGAAAAGCGCCTGGGCGCGGGCGAGCCGCTGTTTTTGCATGAGTTGCTCTATCCGCTGATTCAGGGTTACGACTCGGTGGCGCTGCGGTCCGATGTGGAGCTCGGCGGCACCGACCAGAAATTCAACATGCTGGTGGGACGCGATCTGCAGCGGGCTTTCGGCCAGCCGCCGCAGATGGTGATGACGATGCCGCTGCTCGAAGGCCTCGACGGTGTGCGCAAGATGTCGAAATCCTATGGCAACTACGTCGCGTTGGAAGATCCGCCCACGGAGATGTTCGGCAAGCTGATGTCGGCCTCGGACGCGCTGATGATGCGCTATTACGATTTGCTGATCGACGGCGGGGAAAAGGAAGTGACCGCGATTCGATCCGGCGCGATCCATCCGATGGAAGCGAAAAAGCGGCTGGCCGCGCTGATAGTGGCCGAGTATCACGACGCGAGGGCAGCCGAACAGGCGCGCGAACAGTTCGAAAGCCGGTTCCAGCGGCGTCAGGTTCCGGCCGATGCGCCGGTCTACAAGATCGGCAGCGAGCAGTGGATCTGCGAGCTGATGAAACAGCTCGGCTTCGTGACCTCAACCAGCGAGGCGCGCCGGTTGGTGGGGCAGGGTGCGGTGCGGGTCGATGGCCATACCGTAAGCGACATCAATTTTCATTTTGTACCGGGTGAGCATGAGGTGCTCGAAGTCGGCAAGCGCCGCGTCGCCCGGATCACCCGCTAGTCAGTCAGGAATAAAGAACCGGCGCGATCGGCGATCGCCGGCGCGGTCCGGCCTGACTGACTTGCAACCGATTTATCGCTGTCAATAGTATTTGTCACGGGCGCGCTTTTAACGCCCGTTTATTACTCAAGCACGCAGGCTGCCGGTGGAATTAAGCAAAACTTTCGACTCCAAATCCGCTGAAGAACGCTGGTTCGAGAAGTGGGTTGAACTCGGCTACTTCACTGCCGATCCGAAGCGCGGAGGGCCGGTCTTTTCGATTGTTATTCCGCCGCCCAACGTCACCGGTCAGCTCCATCTCGGCCATGCGCTCAACGTCACCCTGCATGACGTGGTGGTGCGCACGCGCCGGATGCAGGGTTTCAACACGCTGTGGCTGCCCGGCACCGATCACGCCGGTATCGCGACGCAAAACGTGGTCGAGCGCGAGCTGGCGAAAGAGGGCGCCAATCGCCATCAGCTTGGCCGCGACGCCTTTGTCGAACGGGTATGGAAATGGCGCGAGACCTACGGCAGCCGCATCATGCATCAGCTTCGGCGGCTGGGCGCTTCATGCGATTGGAGCCGCGAACGCTTTACGCTTGATCCCGAGTTGTCGCGCGCCGTCACCGAGGCTTTCGTCCGGCTGTACAAGGACGGACTGATCTATCGCGATCGACGGCTGATTAACTGGTGCCCGCGATGCGAGACGGCGTTGTCAGACCTCGAAGTCGATCACCGGCAAACCGACGGACGCCTATGGTACATCCGCTATCCATTTGCCGAGGGCGCTGGATCGATCACGGTTGCGACCACCCGGCCTGAAACCATGCTGGGCGATACCGCCGTGGCGGTGAATCCGTCCGACTATCGTTATCGCCAACATATCGGCAAGAAACTGCGGCTGCCGCTGCTGGGACGTGAGCTTGCGCTGATCGCCGATGAGGCGGTTGATCCGAAGTTCGGAACCGGCGCGGTAAAGGTGACTCCGGCGCACGATCCCGCCGATTTCGAGATCGGCCGCCGGCACGATCTGCCGCAGATCTCCGTGATGGACGAGCATGCCCGGATGAACGCCGAGGCGGGCGCCTACGCCGGGCTTTCGCGCGAGGAGTGCCGCAAGCGCGTAGTCGAGGATCTCGAACGCGACGGCCTGCTTGAAAAAGTCGAGCCGCATCAGCATGCGGTCGGCGTATGCTCGCGATGCGATACCGTCGCCGAGCCGATGCTCTCATGGCAATGGTTCGTCAAAACCAAACCGCTGGCGGAACCGGCGATCGCCGCGGTGCGCGAAGGGCGCACGGTATTCCATCCGAAATTCTGGGAAAACACGTACTTCGGCTGGATGGAGAACATCCACGACTGGTGTATTTCGCGCCAGCTATGGTGGGGCCATCGGATTCCTGCCTGGTGGTGCGACCACTGCGGCGGCGATCCGATCGTCGCGCTGACGGCGCCGGATAAATGTCCGAAATGCGGCGGCTCGATGCGTCAGGACGAGGATGTGCTCGATACCTGGTTCAGCTCCGGAATGTGGCCGTTCTCAACCCTCGGCTGGCCCGATAATACCGAAGACCTGAAAACCTATTATCCAACCAGCCTGTTGGTTACCGGCTTCGATATCATCTTTTTCTGGGTCGCCCGGATGATGATGCTCGGACTCAAGTTCATGGACGACGCGCCGTTCCGCGCGGTCTATATCACGCCGCTGGTGCGCGACCAGTTCGGCAAGAAGATGACCAAGTCGCGCGGCAACGTGGTCGATCCGCTGGAAATCGTCGATCGTTATGGCACCGATGCGGTGCGCTTCACGCTGGCGCAACTGGCGGTGCAGGGCCGCGATTTGATTCTTTCGGACGATCGCCTGGCGGCCTCGCGCGCCTTCGCCAACAAAATTTGGAACGCGGCGCGCTTCGTGATGCTCAATCTGGAGGGCGCGCCGCAGCCGCTTGCGCCGGTCGAGACCGACAAATTGCGGCTGGCCGAGCGATGGATTCTCGATCGCCTTGATAACGCCATTCACGAGGTGACGCGCGCGATCGAGGCCTACGAGTTCAACCTCGCGGCGCTGACGCTGTATCAGTTCATCTGGCATGAGTTCTGTGACTGGTATATCGAGCTGTCGAAGGAGCCGCTCAAGGCCGATGACAAGGAGCAGGTCAAGGCCGCGCGCTGGGTGCTGGTGCGATGCCTCGATCAACTTCTGCGACTGTTGCATCCGTTCATGCCGTTCATCTCCGAGGAGATATGGCAGGTGATCTGGCACTATATCGATGCTCCCGACCTGCCCGCACATCTGGCGATCGCAAACTTCCCGGTTCCCGCGGATCGGCCGCGCATGTCTGATACCGAGCAGGTCGCGATGACGCACTGTATCGAGGCCACTAGCGAGATCAATTCATTGCGCTCGTTGCTGGGATGGCACCCAGGTGAGCGACCCAAGGCATTTTATGGGCGCGTCGGAATCGAGGAGATTCGGGAAATTAAGCCATACATAATGACTTTGGCGAAATTGCAGAGCCTCGATCGGGATCCTCACGCCGATGGTGCTCGCTACTCTCGCCTCGATTGGGGCACGTTCGGGATAGAAGCTTCACCGAACTTTGACTTGGAAAAGGCGAGAGCTAGTAGATCGAAAAAACTGGAAGAGATCAAAAAGTTAGTCGATCAACATGCTCGCCGTCTCGACAATCCGGAATTCAACAGCAAAGCTTCTGAGGATATCCGGCAGCAGACTACCGAGAACTTTGTGAGACTGAAGATGCAGCAAAGAGCCTTAGAGGAAGAACTCGCTCAACTGAACGGTTGATGGCACCAAATGGAAATTCTACGGCAGCTTGATCTCACTCCCGTCCTGCGGCGGGCGCTCGATGAAGATATAGGTCATGGCGATATCAGCACCGCCGCGACCGTCGCGCCCGGTCAGCCGGGCCGCGCGAAGATCACGTGCAAGGAAAAACGCATCATCTTCTGCGGCGGCGTGCTGCTCGAAAAGCTGTTCGCGATGGCCGGCGCCGAAGCGAAGTTCGAGCTTTTGACGCCCGAAGGATCGGAACTGCGGGCGGGACAGGCGGCGGTCGAAATCGACGGGCTGCTAAGCGGAATACTGATCGCGGAGCGCACCGCGCTCAATTTTCTGCAATTGCTATCCGGGATTGCCACCGCCACGCGGGCTTACGTCGAGGCGATCGCAGGCACGCGCGCGCGCATTATCGATACGCGGAAAACCCATCCGGGACTGCGCGAACTGGAGAAATACGCGGTTCGCATCGGCGGCGGATTCAACCATCGCTTCGGGCTCGATGGCGGCGTATTGCTCAAGGATAATCACATTGCCGCGGCCGGTTCGATCACCAAAGCGATCGAGCGCACCCGTCAAATCGCGCCGCATACGGTACAGATTCAGGTCGAATGCGAAACCCTGGAACAGCTTGAAGAGGCCTTACGCGCCGGGGTGACCGTGATCCTGCTCGATAACATGACGACCGAACAGATGCGGCAGGCGCGCGAAATCGCCGGAGCGGGGGTGCAATTCGAAGCCTCGGGCGGAATCACGATCGATCGCGTGCGCGAAATCGCGGAAACCGGTGTCGATCTGATATCCGTCGGCGCGCTGACCCATTCGGTGCGCGCGGTGGACTTGAGCATGAGGATCCAGACCCGCTGACCTCCGCGATGCTTTGCCGCGGGGCGCTGCCGACGATGAATCCATACGAGATCATAGAACGCGGCGGTCCCGGCGAAATCGGCTGGCGAATCTACTTTTTCGAATCCCTCGCCTCGACGCAGGAAAAAGCTGCCGAACTGGCGGCTCATGGGAGTGCGCAGGGCACGGTCGTAATCGCGGACTCGCAGAGCGCCGGCCGCGGACGGATGCGGCGCCGATGGCATTCGCCGCCCGGCGTCAATCTCTATCTCACGGTAATTCTGCGCCCGCGTATGGCCGCCGAGCTGATGCCGCAGCTTAGTCTGGTGGCGGGAGTGGCGGCGGCCGAAGCGATTGAGCTGGTCGCGCCCGCCCGCGTGCGTCTCAAATGGCCCAATGATTTGTGGATCGATGGGCGCAAAACCGGCGGCATCATCTCCGAGACCGTTACCGAACGAGGGCAGATCGTGGCGGTGCTGCTCGGTATCGGGATCAACGTTAATCTTCAGGCCGTCGAGATTCCCGCCGACCTGCGCGAGACCGCCATTTCGATCCGCGCCGCGACCGGCGAATCATGTGACCGGCCGGCGCTTGCGGCTGCGCTTTTCAGCCGCCTGAACTATCGCTATATGGAAGCTGAGAGGCTGGGGTTTGACCCGGTCCGTCCAGTGTGGGAAGGCTACTCTGCGTTGACCGGCAGGCGAGTCGTAGTGGTCAGCGGGACCGCACGCGAAACCGGGGTGGTGCGGGGAATCGATGTGGACGGGGCGCTGATGCTGGAAACCGGCACGGGAACGCTCCGTTTTGTAGCGGGCGAGGTAACTGTCGAAGGGGCTTATCAATTGTAAGTAAAGCGCACGAAATACAGAGGTAATTCTTATGGCTGTCGAGGAAATCGGACGTCTGAGAACGATCGCGATCGTGGGCCAGGGAGGCGCCGGCAAGACGCAAACCGCCGAGGGTATCTTGTTCGCCGCCGGGGCGACCACCCGGCTAGGGCGTCCTGACGATGGCACCGCGGCAATGGATTTCGAGCCCGAAGAATTATCCCGTCAAATCTCCATCAGCTCTTCGTTTCATCATTTCAACTGGAAAAAGACCGAAGTCATTCTGGCTAATACGCCGGGCTACAACGCCTTTCTGCCCGACACCTTCAATACCATGCGGATGGTCGATGCGGCGGTATTCGTCGCCACGCCGGGCCGTGATCTGAAGGTCGAGTCGGAAAAAATCTGGCAGCAGATCGAGGAACTTAATCTGCCGCGGATCGCATTCGTTGCGCGGCTGGATAAAGAACGCACCAGTTTCGCCGCTGCAATGAACGATCTTGAAAAAACTTTGTCGGCTCATCCGGTGGCGCTGACCCTCCCACTTGGCGAGGAAACCTCGTTCAACGGAGTGATCGACGTGCTTGCGATGAAAGCGCTGACCTATCCCGATAATAGCGGCAAGGCCAAGGAAGCGGATTTAGCCGGCGAGGCCAAACAACGGGCCGAGGAGGCGCGTATAAAACTGTGGGAGGCGGTCGCGGAGACCGACGATGCGCTGCTCGAAAAATATCTCGACCAGGGCACCCTGGGGGACGAAGAACTCCGCGCCGCATTGAGGGCGGCGGTGATGGCCGGGAAACTGACTCCGGTTTTCTGTGGATCGGGAGTGAAGAATATCGGTATCGGACCGCTGCTCGATGCGATTGTGAGCCTGCTGCCCGCTCCCAACGAACGTCCGGCGGCGACCGGCCATCCGCTCACCAATGGTGGACTGGTCGAGCGCAAGCACGATCCTAACGAGCCGTTCTGCGCGTTTGTATTCAAGACCGTAATTGATCCTTTCGTCGGCAAGCTCTCGATATTCCGCGTGGTCTCAGGCCGGGCCATCAGCGATGCAGTGGTGCTGAACGCGACTCATCAGACCCGCGAGCGTTTCGGTCAGCTCCTGCGGCTGGAGGGCAAAAAGCAGGCTCCGCTGGCGATGGCGCTGCCAGGCGAAATCGCCGCGGTCGCCAAGCTCAAGGATACCATCACCAGCGATACGCTATGCGATGAAAAATCGCCGCTGATTCTGCCTCCGCTCAAGCGGCCGGCCCCGGTCATCTCTTTTGCCATTCGGCCGCGCACGCGAGCCGATGAGGAACGGGCCTCGACCGCGTTGCAGCGCCTGATTGAGGAAGACCCGGCGCTCGAAACCCATCGCGACGCGCAGACCCACGAAATAATTCTTTCGGGCACCGGTCAGATGCATATCGAGACCACGGTGGAAAAGTTAAAGCGTAAGTTTAACGTTGAGGTTGATCTGCAAGCGCCCAAGGTGCCCTACAAAGAGGCGATCAAGGGCCGCGCCGAGGCGCAGGGGAAGTACAAAAAGCAGTCGGGCGGACGCGGACAATATGGCGACTGCTGGCTCAGAATAGAACCGTTGCCGCGCGGCGGCGGGTTCGAGTTCGTCGATGAAATCGTGGGCGGATCGATTCCGCGCAATTTCATTCCATCGGTCGAGAAGGGCTGCCGTAACAACCTGACCGAGGGCTTTCTGGCCGGTTATCCAATGGTGGACGTGAAGGTCACCGTCTTCGACGGCAGCTATCACGATGTCGATTCATCCGACATGGCCTTTCAGATTGCAGCCTCGATGGGCATGAAGAACGCCTTGGAAAAAGCCCGGCCGATCATTCTCGAACCGATCATGACGCTCGAAGTGAGCTGCCCCGATGAGTGCATGGGCGACGTGATCGGCGATCTGAATTCGCGCCGCGGCAAGGTGCTGGGGATGGATCGCAAAGGATCGAGCCAGGTGATCAAGGCGCTGGTGCCGATGTCGGAAGTGCTCAAGTATGCGCCCGATCTGCGCTCGATCACCTCGGGGCGCGGTTCGTTCGAGCAGACCTTTTCGCATTACGAGGAGACGCCCCCGCCGATCGCGGAGAAGATCGTCAAGGAGGCGAGGGCCGCACGCGAAACGGCCAAGTTGCATCACGCGCACGCCTGATGGGTGGGCGCGGGAAGGGTAGGGGGATTGATCGCGACTAAGGACTCGGAGAGTCACAACGGAAATCGCCAGGAACACGTGAAAAAGAGCGAAGTTTTGAGTGTGGTTCAGGTCCCGCAGCCGATTAATGACACATTATACGTCGACGTCAAGTTTTCGTGCTCATCATGCGACGGGTCGGGAATCGTTCGTCTTACAGACATTCAGTGGCACGAAATGGAATCACGGACGTTTTCAGACTACTTGTGTTCGAAATGGAGAGGATAGCATTTGTTGGGTCACCCATCCGTACGGGATGTTCGCCTGATACCGCGTTTTTGCCCGTTTCCGCCAAAAAAATCTCAAGCTAAGGCGCGATCTAATTCCCTCCCCTTTTCCAAGGGGAGGGCAGAGAGAGGTCTCCGCGTTGCGCTGATCAGGCGTTCTTCATTTCGGAGATCAGTTTGCCGAGCGAGTCCTTGGCGTCGCCGAACAGCATGAAAGTTTTGTCGCGATAGAACAGATCGTTTTCGATTCCCGCAAAACCCTTGTTCATGCTGCGCTTGAGCACGATCACACTGCGCGCGTCTTCGACATTGAGAATCGGCATGCCGTAAATCGGGCTGCCGGGTTCATCCTTAGCGGCCGGATTCACCACGTCGTTCGCACCGATCACCAGCGCCACGTCCGCCTGCGGGAACTCCGGATTGATATCCTCCATCCCGTACAGCCGGGCATAGGGAATATCGACCTCCGCCAGCAGTACATTCATATGGCCCGGCATGCGGCCCGCCACCGGGTGAATCGCGAATTTCACCTCGCCGCCGCGCCGCTCGATCAGGTCGGTAAGCTCGCGCACCTGATGCTGACATTGCGCCACCGCCATCCCGTAGCCCGGAACGATGATCACTTCGCGCGCATAGGCCAGTTGCAGCGCAGCGTCCTCGACCGTGATCGGATGGACGGCGAGACCCTCGGCCGAGCGGGCCACCGCACCCTCGGTGGCGCTGCCAAAGGCGCCAAACAGGACATTGGTGAACGATCGGTTCATCGCCTTGCTCATCGCAATCGACAAAATGAAACCGGAAGCGCCGTCGAGTGCGCCGGTGATGATCAAAACATAGTTATTGAGCGCGAAGCCGGTGGCGGCCGCAGCCAGCCCGGTATAGGCGTTGAACAGCGACAGCAGTACCGGCATGTCGGCGCCGCCAATCGGCAGAACCATCAGAACCCCGAGCAGCACTGCCAGCAGCGTCATCGCATAGAAGACGACCTGAGCGCCGGGCGCGATGATCAGAAAAAGGAACATCAGGACCGCGATGACGAACATCCCGATGTTCGTTTCATTCTGATACGGATAGATGACCGAGCGTTCGCTGATAAAGCCCTGGAGCTTGCCGCAGGCCATGAAGCTGCCGGTCACGGTGAGCGATCCGAACAGCACTTCAAGACCGAGCGCCGCCATCTCGGCATGACCGACGCCGGTCGCGCCGGTCAGATGATAGGCATTGTAATATTCGGCGATTCCGACCAGCGCCGCCGCCAGTGAGCCGAAGGTATGCGAAATCGCGATTCGTTCCGGCATCGCGGTCATCGGCACCCACATTCCGAGCGGATAGCCGATAATCGATCCCGCGATCAGTCCGATAACGATCCACTTGTAGGTGATGATGTCGTGCAGGAAGAGCGTGCCGAGGATTGCAACCGCCATCCCCAGCGCCGCGTACTGCATTCCGCGCCGCGCGGAGTCGGGATGCGTCATGCTCTTGACGCCGAGGATGAACAGTATCGACGAAACGAAGTAGGCCGCGAGGACGATCGTATCCCTGCTCATCAGTGCATCCCCCGGCCGTTACTCGCCGCCTTGGCCGCACCGTTGCCTGAACCGCCCCGGAACATCGCGAGCATCCGGTCAGTGATCAGAAAGCCACCGACCACGTTGCTCATGGCGGAGGCCACCGCGATGGTCCCGAGCACCGTCGCAAGCCAGCCGTGGCCGCGGCCCGCCAGCACCATCGCGCCGACCACGGTGATGGCGTCGATCGCATTGGTGGCGGCCATCAGCGGCGTATGCAGCAGCGGCGGGACGCGCGCGATCATCTGGTAACCGACGAAACCCGCCAGCAGCGCTATATACAGTTCCGCAAACCACATAACCGTGTTCATGTCTGTTTTTCTCCGCACCACCGCCGCCGGCGGTTAGTGACTTTTCCCGTAGCGGATTTCACCCTGATGAGTAACCACCATCGGGCCGATAATCCGATCCTGTAAATCGAGATTGAATTGGCCATCTTTGACCAGCAGCTTCAGCATCGCTTCGATATTGCGGCTGTACATCTGGCTGGCGTGAGTCGGTATGGTGGCCGCGATGTTGGACGGTCCGTAAATCGCGACACCGTTGGATTCGACCGTCTCGCCGAGTTTGGTCAATTCGCAGTTGCCGCCGGTTTCAGCCGCCAAATCGACTATCACCGAGCCGGGCCGCATCGCCGCCACCATCTGGGCGGTGACGAGCCGCGGCGCGGGACGGCCGGGGATCTGCGCGGTGCTGATGACCAGGTCCTGATCGTGTATATGCCCGCCGATCGCTTCGAGGATCAGGCGCGCTTCGTCGTCTTTCAACTCGCGCGCATAACCGCCCGCCGCCTCGGCGTCCTTAGGCTGCTCGGCCTTGGTGATAAAAGTGGCGCCCAGACTTTCGATCTCCTGCCGGGCCGCCGCCCGCACATCGAAAGCCGACACCACCGCGCCCAGACGCCGCGAGGTGGCGATCGCCTGCAGCCCGGCCACGCCGGCCCCGATGATAAACACCTTGGCGGGGATTAGCGTGCCGGCCGCCGTAATCATCATCGGCAGCATGCGTGACATCGCCGCCGCGCCGATCAGCACGGCTTTGTAACCGGCGATGGTGGCCTGCGAGGACAGTACGTCGAGCGATTGCGCGGCCGAGATTCGCGGCACCAGTTCCATCGCGAGGGCCGTGATCCTGGCCGTCGCCAGCGAACCGAATATTTCGCCGCTCGATGCCGGCTGCATCAGTGAGGCTATCGCGCGGTCGGGCTGAATCAGCTTGATCTCATCGAAAGAGGGCCGCCGAACTTTTACCAGCAGATCGGACTCAGCGAATACGCGCGCGGCATCGGCCAGCGTTGCGCCGGACTTCGCATAGGCATCGTCGTTAAAATGCGCGCGCGCTCCGGCTCCAGCCTGGACCATCACTTCCAGTCCTGCCTTCACCAAACGCCCGACGCCGTCAGGCACCAAAGCTACCCGGTTCTCACCAGCGGCGGTTTCAGTCGGAACTCCTACGCGCATTCACCCCTCCTCGAGCGGATCGATCATCGATTTCAGGTCTGACCATCGATTTCAGTTCTGTTCGGCGAAGCACCGGGCGCTGCCATCACCAGACGGTACGAAATCAAGCCTTAATTTTTTGCCTTAAGTCTCGCGCTCAGACAATGGCCCGCTTCAATTTATGTCATTAGCGGGAGCCTTGGCGAGCTACCGCGCGACGATCGCGGCCTGATTGTGAGCAAAATCTTACAGCATCCGAGAGCGGACACAATCACTGCGTTTTCGCGCAGAAACTGAAGAATTAGTATGATGCCGTGAGTGGCCGCGGTTGAACTAATGTTCCTGCGCGGCCAGATGCATCTGCAGGCCGGCTCCGTATGAATTCGGGGTTCCGCTGTAGTTATCGATTAACCCCGGCCCGGATCGGCAGTTCCAGCCTTCGCCCGTGTCCCACGCCCAGCCCAGATAACCTGCCCCGTGGGCATCGAACCAGTTCATCAAAGGATCGACTACCTGCGCATGCCCGCAATCGTGCTCGCCGAATTCACCGGCGACCAGCGGGACACGCGCGATTATCTGCGGCAGCACGGAATCGTAACAAGCCGCCGTTTTGCAACCGCTGGTATCGTAAACGTGAATCGAGGCGACCATCTGCTTGAGCGGATCCTCCGGCATATTCGCGAGCCATCCGAACATATCGTTGCCCCAGCCTGCACCGGTTATCACCATTACGTTGGTTGCCCCGGTGCCGCGGACCGCATCGACCATAGTCTGCATGCCGCACATCTGCCAGCCTTTAGGGCTGCTTCCGCCGCCGCGCCATACCGGCCATTGCGAGGCGCTCCCGTGCGGCTCGTTGTACAGATCGAACAGCGTAGCTGGATCGCCCTTGAAAGTGTTCGCCATCGATCGCCAGAAGGCGGGAGAGTAATTCGCGTCGGCCATCTCCTGTTGCTTGCGGGCTACCCCGGAACCCGCAGAGTTCCAGTGCAGATCGAGAACCGCGTAGAGGCCGTACCGATGCAGCCGGTTTACGTAGTCGACGATCGCGTTACGATAAGTGGCGCCCGAGTACTGTGGATTGACCACGTTTATTCCGAGCCAGCAATCCTCGTTGAGCGGGACGCGCACGGTGTTGATGTGCCAGCTCGCCATCGCCGCGATCGATGCATCGTCCGACGGTCCATCGAAAATGCCGGCCCAGCGGCTGACACAGCGGTACTCGGTACCGGATCGATTTACGCCGATCAGGCGGATGGTCTTCCCGTTTCCATCTATCAACTGATTGCCGGATACCTTCACCGCAAGGGGAGCCGCGTTCGCCCTGATCGCAGCCAAGGCGAATACGAACAAGAGCATCGGCAACACAATAAAAAGCTTGAACAGTGAAGAAGGGGAGGTAATGGGCCTGAACAACTTTGGAGTCATCGTCCCTGTGAGTAACAGGAACCACGATCAGCGGCGAGTCGCGATGAACCGAAATGGGCGCGGTTTCTGCTGCCCAGTTCTCGGGATGCGCTTTGCGCTCAACTTGAAGTTCCCGATGCGGAAGTGCCGCGCCACTTGACAGCCGCGGGTTTGGCGGCCGACCCTCATTTGAATCAATTCGTGAATCAATTCGGAAAAAATATTCGGAGGATAAGCGGTTGAATTTTAAGCATTTGATCTTCGAGCCGGCGCCCATATCAATTTTGACGATAAATCGACCGCAGGCCTTGAATGCGCTCAATCGCGAAGTGCTGGGCGAATTTCTCGAGGTACTGCACGAAGTACGGCGCGAGCCGTCGATCCGTGTGCTAATCGTCACTGGCGCGGGCGATCGCGCTTTTGTCGCCGGTGCTGACGTTGCCGCGATGGCCGCCATGACGGCGATCGAAATACGCGAATTTATCAGTGCTGGTCATGAGGTGATGAATTCGATCGAACAGCTTCCGCTTCCGGTAATCGCCGCCGTTAATGGATTTGCCTTGGGCGGAGGGCTTGAACTGGCGCTGGCCTGCGATCTGATCGTCGCCAGCGATCGGGCGCGCTTTGGCCAGCCGGAGGTAAACCTCGGCCTGATTTCGGGCTTTGGCGGTACCCAACGGCTGCCGCATCGGATCGGTCAGAATCGCGCGCGCGAGGTGATCCTGACCGGCGATATGTTCGACGCGAAAACCGCCTTCCAATGGGGACTCGTCAGCCAGGTGGTGGCTCCCGCCGAGCTGATCAGCGTGGCGCGCAGCCGGGCCGAAAAAATTGTTCAGAAATCCGCAATTGCGATTCGGCAGGCAAAAGCCGCTATCGCCGCGGCGTCGATCATGACCGAGGAGGCCGGTCTGCGCTTTGAGCAGGAGGCCTTTGGCGTTATGTTCGCCAGTTCCGATCGCGTGGAGGGGACGAAAGCGTTTGTCGAGAAGCGAACGCCGGTATGGCAGCATCGCTAACGATAGATTCTATGGCGCTGGGGCAAACGCTAAGCTAAAACCTGAAGTAGAGAGCGCAATGCCGCGACTCAATGCAAGCGGGCGGCAACTGCGTAAAGAAGACAGAATTACGATGGATTTGGAACTGAACCAGGCGCAACGTCAGGCGCGTGACACGGCCCGGCGCTTTGCGCGCGATCGGCTGGCGGCGGTGGCGATCGAGACCGATCGCACCCATCGCTATCCCGCGGAGATCGTCGCGGAATTGGGCGAACTCGGCATGATGGGCGTATTTGTGCCCGAACGATGGGGCGGGGCAGGCTTCGATAACGTCAGCTATGCGCTGGTGGTAGAAGAGCTGTCGGTCGCCTGCGCGGCGACCGGCACTATCGTGTCGGCGCATTCGTCGCTGGCAACCTGGCCGATTCTCGGATTGGGCACCGATACGCAACGGGATCGCTTCGTCGCGAAGATGGCGTCGGGCAAATCGATCGGATGCTTTTGCCTGACCGAGCCGCAGGCCGGTTCCGACGCCGCCGCGCAGAAAACCCGCGCCGTGCGCGATGGCGATTCCTATGTGCTAAACGGGACAAAGAATTTTATCACCAATGGCCCGCAGGCCTCGGTGGCGATCACCTTCGCGGTGACCGATCCGAGCAAAGGCCATCGCGGGCTGAGCGCGTTCATCGTCGATACCTCGTCGCCCGGATGGCAGGTGACGCGGACCGAAGACAAGATGGGCATTCATGGCGCTCACAGCGCGCAAATCTCGCTGAGCGATTTACGGGTGCCGCGCGCGAACCTGCTATGCGAAGAGGGTGACGGCTTCAAGGTGGCGATGAAGACGCTCGACGGCGGGCGTATCGGCATTGCGGCGCAAGGCGTCGGCATCGGTCGTGCGGCGTTGGAGGATTCGCTCAAGTACGCCGGCGAACGGACGGCCTTTGGCGGTCCGATCGCGCGCCATCAGGCGATTCAATTCAAGCTGGCCGATATGGCGGTCGATATCGATGCGGCGCGTCTGCTGACGCTGCGGGCGGCCGCGCTCAAGGACGCCGGGATGCCGTGTACGCGCGAGTCGGCGATGGCGAAGCTGTTCGCGGCCGAGTCCGCGATGCGCGCCGCCACGCAGGCGATTCAGGTTCACGGCGGCTACGGGTACACCAAGGAATTCAAGGTCGAGCGTTATTTCCGCGACGCCAAAATCACCGAAATATACGAGGGCACTTCCGAGGTGCAGCGCATCGTGATTGCAAACTACCTGGTCGGAAACCGCTGAGGTATCGAGGGTGACCAGCAAGCGCGAATGGCTCGAGCATACCTATCGCGGCGCGGCGGAGCGTCCCGCGCGCTTCACCACGCTGTCAGATCTCGAACTCGAACCGCTGTATGGCCCGGAAGACCGCGCCGGCGATTACGACGAAAAAATCGGCTATCCCGGACAGTATCCGTACACGCGCGGCGTCTACGGATCGATGTACCGCGGCAAGCTGTGGACCATGCGGCAATTCGCGGGTTTCGGGCTGGCGGCCGATACCAACGCGCGCTTTCATTTTTTGCTGTCGCAGGGCCAGACCGGACTATCGACCGCCTTCGATATGCCAGCTCTGATGGGCTACGACGCCGATCACGAGCGCGCCCAGGGTGAGGTGGGACGCGAAGGCGTTTCGGTCTCCTCGATTCACGACATGCTGGCGCTGTTCGATCGTATCCCGCTGGCGGAAGTGACCACCTCGATGACGATCAACTGCACCGCCTCGATCGTGCTCGCGATGTATCTGGTGGTCGCCGAGCATCAAGGGGTGCCGTGGGAGCGGCTGTCGGGCACCATTCAAAACGACATGCTGAAGGAATTCATCGCACAGCGCGAATGGATTTCGCCGCCCGCGCCGTCGCTGCGAATCGTTATCGACATGATCGAATTCTGCGCCAAGCGCGTGCCGCGATGGCATCCGGTATCGATCTCCGGCTACCACATCCGCGAGGCCGGCTCGACTGCCGTGCAGGAGCTGGCGTTCACGCTCGCCGATGGCATCTGCTACGTCGAGGAGGCGATCCGGCGCGGACTGGCGGTCGATGATTTCGCCCCCCGGCTGTCGTTCTTCTGGGACTTGCACAACGATTTTCTAGAAGAGATCGCGAAGCTGCGCGCGGCGCGCCGGATGTGGGCGCATCTGATGAAAGAGCGCTTCGGGGCGAAGGATCCGCGCTCGCTGATGCTGCGCACCCATGCGCAGACCGCCGGCGTCTCGCTGACTGCGCAGCAGCCGATGAACAACATTGTGCGGGTGGCGATTCAGGCGCTGGCCGGCGTGCTCGGCGGCACCCAATCGCTGCATACCAATTCGATGGACGAAACCTATGCGCTGCCGACCGAGGAAGCGGTAATGGTGGCGCTGCGCACGCAGCAGATAATCGCCGACGAAACCGGAGTCGCGAACACCATCGATCCGCTGGGCGGCAGCTATGCGATCGAAGCGCTGACCGATCGCATGGAGCGCGAAGCGCAACACTATATCGATCGAATCGATGAGGCCGGCGGGATGCTCAAGGCGATCGAGCGCGGCTATCCGCAACGCGAAATCGCCGAGGCGGCCTTCAACTATCAACGGCAGTTGGAGCAGGGCGTCAAAATCGTGGTCGGCGTTAACAAGTACCACAACGAAGGCGATGCGCCGGTCGAGACCCTGCGGATCGACCCGGCGATGGAAAAGCATCAGGTGGCGCGGGTGCGTGAGATGAAACGCAGCCGCAACGCCGGCGCGGTCGGGGATGCACTTCGGCGGGTGGCCGAGGCCTGCCGTTCGGGCGAAAACCTGATGGAGCCGATTTGCGCGGCAGTGCGCGGCGAAGCCACGATCGGAGAAATCAGCGACGTGTTCCGCAGCGAGTTTGGGGTCTATACCGATCCGGGGTGGCTATAAAAAATTCGATGGACGAACGACGGTTAAGAATATTGGTGGCGAAGCCGGGGCTGGATGGCCATGACCGCGGCGCGAAGATTATCGCGCGGGCGCTGCGCGACGGTGGCTTCGAGGTTATCTACACCGGGCTGCACCAGACGCCGGAAATGATCGCCGAGGCCGCGGTGCAGGAAGATGTCGATGCGGTGGGCCTGAGCGTGCTGTCCGGCGCGCATATGACGCTTTTTCCCGAAGTGATACGGCTGCTGAAGGAGCGCGGCGCGGATGACGTCGCGGTGTTCGGCGGCGGCATCATTCCGGGCGACGACGCGCGCGAACTCGGCACGATGGGCGTCAAACAAATTTTCACGCCGGGAGCCACCACCGAGGAGATCATCAAGTGGGTGCACGAAAACGTCCATCCGCGACAGTGATACAGCGATGAACTTCGATCTGACCGACGAGCAACGCCAGATTCGCGAGACCGTGGCCGCCTTCGCCGAACACGAGCTCAAGCCGCATTCGACCGCCTGGGACAAGGACGAATATTTTCCGCGCGAGGTGGTGGAAAAATTAGGCGCACTCGGATTTCTGGGCGTCGCTTTTCCCGAACAATACGGCGGCGGCGGCGCCGATACGCTCTCGCAGGTGCTGGTGGTCGAAGGTCTCTCGCGTTATGACGCCTCGGTCGGACTGGCGTGCGCCGCGCACATGTCGCTCGGCAGCGGACATATCGCGAAGTTCGCCTCCGATCGGCAGAAGGCGAAATATCTGCCCGATCTGATCAAAGCTAAGAAACTGGCGGCCTGGTGCCTGACCGAACCGGGGTCTGGATCCGATGCCGCCGCGTTGCGCACCGCCGCCACCCGCGAGGGCGACAATTACGTCATCAACGGGAACAAACTGTTCATCACCAACGGCAACGTGGCGGAAGTGCTGGTGGTAATGGCGCGGACCGATCCCGCCAAAGGCCACGATGGAATTTCCGCGTTTATAGTGGAGCGCGACACGCCCGGTCTTACCAATGGGCGCAAGATCGAGAAGCTCGGGATGCGTGCGTCGGACACCGCCGAAGTGATTTTCGATAACCTCAAGGTGCCGGCCGAAAACCTGATCGGGCAGGCAGGGCAGGGCTTTCGTCCGCAGACCGTCAGCATTCTCGAAAGCGGGCGCATCGGGATTGCCGGATTTGCCGCCGGAATCGCTCGCGGCGCGATGGAAGATTCGGTCGCCTATGCTCGTGAGCGCAAGCAATTCGGCAAACCGATCGCGGACTTCCAGGCGATCCAGTGGATGCTGGCCGACATGGCTACGCGCATCGATGCTTCCTGGGTGCTGACGTGCCGCGCGGCGCAGCTCAGGGATCAGGGCAAGCCGTTTGGCCGCGAAGCTGCGATGGCTAAGCTGTTTGCGTCCGAAACCGCGATGGCGGCGACGGTCAAGGCCGTGCAGATTCACGGCGGCTATGGCTACGTGACCGACTTCCCGGTCGAGCGTTACATGCGCGATGCGAAAATTTCTGAAATTGGCGAAGGCACCAGCGAGATTCTGCGGATGATCATCGCCAAGTCGCTGCTGCACGACGGCTACACGCCCGCATAGGCTCCTGCTGACAATCGCTCAGGACGGACGCTCCGATCGTCCCATCATTTCGGCCGGAGTCGGCTGATGATGGCCGAGGATTGGATGCGGCTGGTACGGTTTTTCAAGCTCCGCAATATCCTCCGCGCCGAGCTTGATATCGGTGGAGGCGATCAGTTCGCGGATATGTTCCAGACGCGTGGTGCCGACGATCGGCGCGGTGACGCCGGGCGCTTGCAACAGCCATGCGCATGCGATCTGAGCCGGCGTGACGCCGCGCCTGGCCGCTACTCGCTCGCAGATTTCCGCCACCTCGTAGTCCGCTTCCGTGCGATACAGGTTGCGCGCCATCTCATCTTCTTCGGCGCGTTTGGTGACCGTCTGGCCGCCGCGCTTGCGATTTCCCGCCAACAGGCCTCGCGCGATCGGGCTCCACGGAATCACCGCCACGCCCTGATCGATACACAGCGGAATCATTTCGCGTTCCTCTTCGCGATAGACCAGGTTGTAATGATCCTGCATCGAAACGAACCGATGCCATTGATTATCCGCGGCGGTAAATAGCATTTTGGCGAACTGCCAGGCCGCCATGCTGCTGGCGCCGATATAGCGCACTTTGCCGGCCCGGATGAGGGAGTCGAGCGCCTCAAGCGTCTCTTCGATTGGAGTGGCCGAGTCGAAACGATGAATCTGGTAGAGGTCGATGTAATCCATCCCTAGCCGCTTCAGCGAGGCCTCGCACTGATCGATGAGGTGTTTGCGGCTGAGTCCGCCGCGATTGGGTTGCGGGCCGAGTTGCATGTAAACCTTGGTCGCGAGCACGACTTCGTCGCGCGCCGCTATCTCGTTCAACATCCGGCCGGTCAATTCCTCGCTCGCGCCGGAGGAATAAACATTGGCGGTATCGAAAAAATTGATTCCATTTTCGATCGCCAGCGCGAAATGCTTGCGCACCTCGCTTGGGTCTTCGATCACCCATTCGCGCCATTTTTTGGAGCCATAGCTCATGCATCCGAGACAAATTCGCGAAACAGTCAATCCGGTGCGGCCAAGCCTGGTGTACTGCATCTGTCTTTTTTATCCTTTTGAGTCGAGAGGTGAATGCTGCCTTTGGAGATGACCATACGCCCGCACGCCGCAAATTCTAGCTGGCTTTGAACTCGGGTGGCCGTTTGGCGACGAAGGCGGCGATCCCTTCGCGTCCGTCGCGGGTGGTAGTCATCCGCGAGATCGCTGCGCTTTCGAGTTCCATCTGCGCTTCGAGCGAATTGTTGGCGCTGGCCAGCAACAGCCGCTTGACTGCGCCGTAAGCCAGCGTCGCGCCGCGCGCAAGCTCGGCGGCAAAAGCCTCAGACTCGAGCCTGATCTGATCATCCGGCACCACCCGGGTTGCGATTCCGAGTTCCAGGGCCTCTTTCGCGCTCAGCACGCGATTGGTGATGATCAGCTCGGCGGCGCGCCGAAAGCCTACTATTCGCGGTAAAAAATAGGTGCCGGCGCCATCGGGCGTCAGTCCGGCCCGAGTATACGCCATGGTGAAGCGAGCGGATTCGGCGGCGATTACAAAATCAGCGGCGCAGGCGAGACTCATCCCGGCGCCGCCGGCGGCGCCATTGATAACAGCAACAACCGGCGCGCGCATCCGCGCCATTTGCGAGAGTGCGCGATGCAGATGCCCGGTCATATCGTCGATGAAACCCGCAAGCTCGTCCGGCGGCTGGGCGGCAAAACCCTTGAGATCGCCGCCGGCGCAAAAGGCCTTGCCCGCGCCGGTCAGTATCACCGCGCGGACCGCATGATCGTCTTCACAGCGCGCGATACAGTCCGCCAGCTCGCGAACCATCTCGGCGTTCATCGCATTGGCGGCGGCAGGACGATTAAGCGTGATGCGGGCGAGATTCTCGCCGGTCTCGAACAACAGGGTGGTATATTGCGCCATCGCGGTCGGCTCCTTGCTTTCGATCGTAGCCTGAAAAATACGACCGAATTGCTCGCCCCGCAACGAACGCGGCAGATTCCGCGCGGTCTGAAAACGGTGGCGGGTTCTTCGAATCGGCGTAAAGGTGCTTGTGATTGGCGGATATTAGTCCGAAAATGAATGACGGGATTACAGTAATCGCTAGAACCAGCGGAGGTCCGCTAGCATGCCGCTTTTTCATATTCAATCGCATGGGCGATTGCAGGAGTGGGTGGCCGACGAACTGGGTTACTTTAGAGACGAGGGCCTCAACTATATTTTCGTGACTGGCGATTTGGGTATCGCGCGTCGCGAAAAGGGCGCGCCGGAAGTACGATCGGGCGCTTTCGAAAGCTATAAACAGGGCAACGGCAACAAGGGTCCCGAGCGATCCGACATCAGTTGCGCCTGTCATTGGGCGGTGAACGAGGCCGCCACGCAGCATCTCGGCAATGTATATCGCAATGCCTACGTCGTAACGCCGGGCGCGATCATGGTGCGTCCCAATTCACGAATTCATGGGCCGGAGGATCTGGCGCATGCGGAGATTGCGGCGGGCTATCATTCGGGCAGCCATTTCACCGCGATTCAGGCGCTCGAGGCGTTTCTCAAGCCGTCCGAAGTGAAGCTTAAATTCATGGGCCTGCCGATGGCTCGCATTGACGCCATCCTCGATGGCGAAATCGAGGCGGTGAGCGTATGGGGGCTGTCGTACCAGATTCTGGAGCAACTCGGGTTCCGACGGGTGGTCGACTCGACCTTCATGATCGCCTTCATGTTTCCGGCGGGCGTGGATTCGGAGGACGTCGAGAAGTACATGCGCGGAATGAAGCGCGCGCAGATGGAAATCGATCTCTATCCGGAGCGCCATAAACGTCATTACCTCAACGAAATTCCCGATCGCTTCCGAAGTCTGGTTGATGTGCGACAGTTCGGCCCCGGCGAGGGGATTGTGTTTCTGCCGTACACGGATGGGGCGATCGAGTTGACTCAAGACTGGATGAAAGAGCATCGGTTGTTCGCCTCGGCTAACTGACGCAAGGGTTCTTTTCCTAAAGAAGTGGCGATGCGCAAACGAAAATTCTGGGGCTGGGGCTACGAGGATCAGGGTCTGACCCCGCAGGAGCATCGCAAACTTGCCGATCGGATGGCGCAGCGCTTCGGCATCACCGGCTTAACCGTCAGTGCGCCGCCCACGATCGATCGGATCGCGATGCGCCCGCCGCGTATCGCGGCGCCGCCGGCGCTGGCGGCGATCTGCACTACCGACGCTCACGAACGCGCCAGCCATACGTATGGCAAGAGCTTTCGCGATCTCGTGCGCGGCTTTCGCGGTGAATTTCCAACTCCGCCCGATGTAATCGCGTTTCCGCGCGATGAAGCCGAGGTGGTTCGCGTGCTCGAATGGTGCGACGCGAAGCATCTGGTGGCGATTCCATATGGCGGCGGATCGTCGGTGGCCGGTGGCATCGAAGCGCCGTCGAGCGGGGATTACCACGGTGTGGTTTCGATCGACCTGGCGAAGCTCGATCGGGTGCTGGAGATCGATCGCCAGTCGCGCGCCGCGCGAATTCAGGGCGGAATTTTTGGTCCGGCGCTGGAAGATCAGCTCAAGCCGCATAAGCTGACGCTGCGCCATTTCCCGCAATCGTTTGAATTTTCCTCGCTCGGCGGATGGATCGCGACGCGATCCGGCGGTCATTACGCCACGCTCTACACGCATATCGACGAATTCGTCGAATCGACCCGCGTGGTAACGCCGACCGGGATCGTACAGTCGCGCCGCCTGCCCGGATCGGGAGCGGGACCCAGTCCCGATCGGATGTTTATCGGCTCCGAGGGCATTTTGGGAATCATCACCGAAGCCTGGATGCGATTACAGGATCGGCCGGCGTTCCGTGCCGGGGCCTCGGTGATGTTCGCGAACTTTATGCAAGGGGCAGCGGCGGTGCGCGCGATCAGCCAGTCGGGACTGTCGCCGGCCAACTGCCGGCTGCTCGACCCCGGCGAGGCGGCCAATGCCGGCGCGGCGCACGATGGCAGCGCGGTATTGGTATTGGCGTTTGAATCGGCGGACCATCCGCTCGACGTATGGATGAAACGTGCGCTCGAACTGTGCGCCGATCACGGCGGACGGGCTCCCGATCCCACCTCTGCGGCGAACGATGCGCTGGCGACTCATGAGGGCGCGGCGGGCGCCTGGCGCCGGACGTTTCTGGCCGGTCCTTATATTCATGATGCGATGGTCGCGATCGGGATGCTGAGCGAGACTTTCGAGACTGCGATCACCTGGGACAAGTTCGCGGAGTTTCATGCACAAGTGATGGAGCGTACCGCCGACGTAGCGAAACGAGTGTGCGGGCAGGCGACGGTCACCTGCCGGCTGACCCATGCGTATCCCGACGGCGCGGCGCCTTATTACACGGTGCTCGGTCCGGCCCGGCGCGGCAGCGAACTCGAGCAATGGCATGAAATCAAGACTGCGGCTTCGGACCTGCTGATCGAGTTGGGCGGCACCATCACGCATCATCATTCGGTCGGACGGGACCATCGGCCGTGGTATGATCGTCAGCGGCCCGAGGGATTCGCGCGGGCGCTCAGAGCGGCCAAGCACGCTCTCGATCCGAACGGTATCCTTAATCCAGGGGTGCTGATCGATCCTTAGCGTGATTGACGGGTCCGCTCCGCTATCCATTATCATCCAAGGTGAGGCTGGCAATGCCGGATAAGGAAAAACTGTACGACGACGCGGTGGATCTGTACGCCGACGATAAGTACGACGAGGCGATCGCATTATATCAGCAGGCTTTGGAGCTCGATCCTAAGTACGCCGATGCCTTGCACGGGATGATCATGTGTTACCAGGCCAAGGGCGATCTCGACCGCGCGATCGAACTCACCAAGGTTCATCTTAAACAGGAACCGGAAGATCTTCTGGCGTTTACCAATCTCAGCATGTTCTACCAGAAGAAGGGGATGATTAAGGAAGCCGAAGAAGCCGGTGCCGAGGCGCGGCGGCTCGACTGGAAACGTCAGCTTTTGGAAGGCAAGCAGAAGAGCTAGTTCAATTGATCCCTTCCACTTTCGTTAGTTTTCCGTAGGAAAAACATGTTGAGGCGATCGGCGGGAATTCTGATACCGCTTTTTTCGCTGCGGACCAGACATGATCTTGGGCGCGGCGATATCGGCGGTCTTGGTCCGATGCTCGACTGGGCGCTGGCGATGGGCCATCGGCTGATCCAATTGCTGCCGTTGAACGAAACCACTCCGGGCGAGGCGAGCCCGTATAGCCCGTTAAGCATTTTCGCGATCGATCCGCTGTACATCGCAGTGGAACAAATCGAAGGGATACCGGACGCGGCGCTGAAGCAGGCATATGCGGAAATCGGCGGACGGCGCAAAGTTGCGCGCGAGGTGGTGCGGAGTAAAAAGCTCGACCTGTTGGGACAGGCCTTCCGATGGTTTCTCACCGCCGGCGGCGGCGAGGAACGCGCTGCTTTTTCAAAATTTCAAAAAGCGAATGAATACTGGCTGCCCGCTTATGCGTTGTTCCGCGCGCTGAAGGATCGCTTCAACTGGAAACCTTGGGATGAATGGCCGTACGCGCTGCGTAACCTCGATCGTTGCGCGATCGGCCAGGCGCGGGCTGAGTTGGCCGATTCGATCGCGAGGTACAGTTACTGGCAGTTTTTGGCTCATCGGCAAATCTGCGCGGCCCGCGCGAACTACCATGCCGCCGGTGCGATGATCGGAGGCGATCTGGCTTTCTCGCCCGGTCGCGATAGCGCCGAGGTCTGGTCACGGCAGGATCATTTCGACTTCTCGCGCCTGGTCGGCGCGCCGCCCGACGCTTTCAGCGCGAACGGCCAGCGCTGGGGACTGCCGATGCCGCGCTGGGATCGCATGGGCGCGGAGGGCTGGCCTTTGGTGCGATCCCGGATGCGGCAGGCCCGTGATCTGTACGACGTGGTTCGGATCGATCATGTGGTGGGCCTGTACCGAACCTACAATTTTGCTGCGGACTCGGATGATCTCGGAAATTTCACGCCCGCCGAGGTTACTGCTCAGCGTCAACAGGGCGAGTCGATCATGCGGGCGATCCAGGCCGAGGCCCCCGACACGGATCTGATCGCGGAGGACCTTGGGCTGATTCCGGACTGGGTACACGATTCGCTGCAGAACCTCAAAGTGCCGGGCTATAAGGTGCTGCGATGGGAAAAAGCCGGACGCGGAAACCCGGAAGATCGCTATGTCGATCCGGCATGTTATTCCGAGCTGTCGGTCGCCAGCACAGGTACTCACGATACTGAAACGCTGGCCCAATGGTGGCGGGAGTGCGGTGCGCAGCAACGCCGTTTGTTGGTCGAATCGGTCGGAATCGAGACTCGCGAGGTCTGGGATCGGGATTCCCTCGACGAATTAACTCTCGACGCGTTACTGGAAGCGCTCTACGCAGCGCCTTCAGTTGTGGTGATCGAACCGCTGCAAGATCTTTTTGGCTGGACGGCGAGAATCAATTATCCCGGCACAGTGCGCGCGAGCAACTGGAGTTGGCGTCTGCCTGCCGCTATCGAACATTTAAAATCCAGTCCCGTGATCGCGCGCCGAGCGGCCACGCTGGCCGGAATCGCCAAACGCACCGGTCGCTTCTGACTGCCTTCGGCGGGGCCATCGCTCGCTTGCGGGTGACGTTCAGGCTAGGCTCGCGGCAGCTTTTTTCGCAGCGGAGGGCATGGTGGAGGAGCGGCGCGCAAATCTGATCTTATGCTCAGCACGGGCGCACCCGAGGACGCCATGATCGGAGCCGATACCGCCGCGATCGCCTCGCCGGGGCGCGTTTCCCTCCTTGGATTGGGCCGGGCACTGCTGAATCCAATAACCCTCGCCGTGCTCTGGCTGGCGATGCTGCTATTGGCGGTCGGACTGTTCGAGAACCTGCATTTGCGCAGCGATCGTCCGCAATTCAGCGTTTTCTATGTTGCCGGCGTTGCGTGGCGTCGTGGGCTGGATCCTTACACGGTCGATCTCGATCGAATCGGATATGAATTCGGATTACAGACGCTGAATCTGGAGCACCCGACCGATCCGCCGGCCTTCATCGTGCTGTTCGGCGGATTGACCGCGCTGACGCCATACACCGCCTACTGGGTTTGGACCTCGATCAACGCCGCGATGCTGGCGGCCGCGCTGGTGTTGCTGTTTGGCGGCGGGATTGGACTCGGTTGGCGGCTGGGATCGCTTTTAGCGGTCTTGGCGATCTTTTATCCGCCGGTGGCCGAGCATTTCGTCTTGAGCCAGAGCCAAATCCTGACTCTGCTGCTGCTGGCTGCGATGCTCCGCCTGCTGGAGCGCAATCGCGACGTGGCGGCGGGTGCGGCGCTGGCGGCCGCCGGGCTGTTACAGCTCTTTCCATTCCTCCTGTTCGGTTACCTGTTTGTGTTTCGGCGCTGGCGGAGCTTATGGGCCGCGATCGGATTTTCAGCCGCCGGCGGATTGCTTACCACATCGATGTTCGGACTCGGCAATTCGCTGAGCTATGTGCATGGTGTGATGGAACGGATGCGCGCGCCGGAATGGATCGCGCGGAGCGGCGCGATGTCGCTGGGCGCCCTCGCTGTTACGATCGCGATCAGCGTCCGGTTGTGGCGCGTACGCCATCGCGATGCCGAGTGGGCCGGCTTCACCTTATGGATAGTGACCGCGATCGTGATCCTGCCGGGGGTCGAAGTCTACGATCTAGTGCTGATGCTGCTCCTGTTCGCTGCATTGGCGCGGGCGGCGGCGATCGGGCGGGTCAGGCGGCGCGCGCTCTGGGCGGCGATCGGTAGTTACCTCGTGGTCGGGCTGGTATGCCGAGCCTGTCCGCCAACTTCGGGGTTGCAATTGTTGGTATGGTTCATTCCCGGTTTGAGTAAGGCCACGGTTTTAGCTCTGGCGCCGATGGCGGGTTTTGCGCTGGCGCTGGGTTATTTGTCGAGTTGCTGGTTCGCGATCGATCAGATACCGGCGGGCGGCGGCAAAGCGGCGGCGCAAATATGATGGGTAATGCGATGACCGTGCAACGACTCCATCACGCGACGGCGGCGACGCGGCCAGGCGGACGGCGCCTGAGCGCCGCCGCCGGTTCGATTATCGCG
This sequence comes from Deltaproteobacteria bacterium, assembly GCA_027317185.1. Classification (GTDB taxonomy): domain Bacteria; phylum Desulfobacterota; class Binatia; order Binatales; family Binataceae; genus JAJPIG01. The sequence continues at coordinate 10,742 of DAHVFB010000016.1, read as the reverse complement.
CTGGTGATCGTCGCTCTGATCGCAGGCTGTTCCAGCAGTGCGGACAAGTCGATAAATGCGCTGCCCAGAATCACCATGCATCGCGCCTATATCAGTAAGCAGCAGTTCCACGCGCCCTACGCGCTGGCAGCCGATTCTAACGGCAACGTCTGGTTCACTGAGTATCAGAACAATGCTATCGGACGCCTCACGCCGGCCGGTGAAGTGCTCAGATTCGCGCTCGGAGGGCCGGGCTTTCCTGAACGCCTGGCGCCCGGTGCGGATGGCAGAATCTGGTTCACCGACCCGGTCGGCAACCGGATCGGGCGGTTGGATCCGGTGAGCGCGGTGCTCACCTATTTCACGCTCGCAACTCCGATGGCTGGTGCGGATGGAATTGCCGGCGGCGCCGATGGTGCGATCTGGTTCACCGAGCACGCCGCGAATCGGATTGGGCGAATAGATCGGGACGGCGCCATAATAGAATATGCACTGCCGCACGATGGTGGACCGGGCGAGATGATAGCGGGACGCGATCACGATCTCTGGTTTGCTGAGGATCGGGCCAATGCGATCGGAAGCATCACCACCGCCGGCTCGATCAAGGAATTCAAGATTCCAACCGCGAGCAGCCGGCCGGGCGGCCTGGCGATCGGATCGGACGGTACGTTGTGGTTCACCGAACTGGCGGCCAACAAGGTCGGAAAGATCAGCCGCGATGGAGTCGCGACTGACTATCTGCTGCCGCCGCGGGGAGTGCCGCTTGGTATCGCGAGCGCCGCCGATAACATTTGGATTACCATCGCCAAGGCGCATATGTTTTACCGAATCGGGCGCGATGGAAAATTGCAGAGTTTGAAGGCAAACTCCGATACCTACCCCGGTTTTATTGCCGCCGGTCCCGACCAGAGCCTCTGGTTTACCGAACCCGGCGGCAAGATCGGACGCTTGACGCCGCCCGCGTCGATCACTGAGTTCGCGATTCCAGAGGCTTCGGAGAAATCGACCCGTCAGGTGCAGAGCAGCGACATCGCACCAGTATCCAATACGAGAGTTACCCAATGACTGACTGGGATCCGCAACTCTATCATCGCTTCAGGCGGTATCGGGCGGAGCCGTTCGCGGCGATGCTGGATCGGCTCAAGCTGCAGGCTGATGAACGTATAATCGATTTAGGCTGCGGCACTGGCGAGAACACGATCGAGATCGTACGCCAGACCGTGCATGGAACCGGCCTCGGAATCGATTCGTCGCCGGCGATGATCGACGGCGCGATAAAGGCGATGGAAAACCTCGATCCAGGAATCGCGCGGCGGGTGCGTTTCGTGCGCCAGGACTTTCGCGACTTCCGCGCCGACCGGGAATACACGCTGGTATTCTCCAATGCCGCGCTGCAATGGGTTCCGGACCATCGCCCGGTGTTGGCCGCCAGCTATGCCGCGCTCGCGCCGGGCGGACGGCTGGCCTTTCAGATTCCGTCGAACGAAACAGAAACCGCGCAGCAATCGATGCTGGTAGTGGCGGCCCGCGATCGATGGCGCGAGCGGCTGGCTGACGCGCGCCTGCCCGGCCTGTATGTGCGTCCGCTGGAAGAGTACCGCCAGATGCTGACCGGAATTGGCTTCGTCAATCTTGATTGCTACTACCGCACTTTCGAGCATCCGATGACCGGTCCAGCCGAGGTTATCGAATGGAGCCGCGCCACCTCGATGCGTCCCTTCCTCGAGCGGCTGACGCCCGCCGAGCGTACGCAATTCGAGGCCGATCTGCTGCTCGAGCTGGAACATGGCTATGCCACGCGCGGTCCGCTGATATTTCCATTTCGGCGCATGTTTCTATGGGCTCGCCGCCCGCTAGCGTAAATGAACTCGCAGTTTATCCCGGCGCTGGTTTTGCACGGCGGAGCCGGCGCGCGTGGGCCCGCCAGCGAGCGTCCCCGGCGGCGGCAGGGCATGATGTTCGCGCTGCGCTGCGGGATGGAGATTCTGCGCGGCGGCGGCCGGGCGCTCGACGCGGTAAGCGCATCGATCAGGGCGCTAGAAGACGATGAATACTTCAACGCCGGTTACGGCTCGGTATTAACCGCCGATGGGCGGGTTGAGATGGATGCCGCGCTGATGCTGGCCGAGGCGGAGGGCGAAGCAGATTTGATCGCGGATGCCGCAGCTTGCGCACCGATGCGGGCCGGTGCGGTGGCGGTGATCACACGGGTGAAAAACCCGATTTTGCTGGCGCGCGCCGTGATGGAGGATACGCCCCATCTGCTTATGGCCGGGGCGGGCGCCGAGCGGATCGCGCGCCGGGCTGGAATCCCATTATGCCGTCCCGAGGAACTGATAAGTCCGCGCGCCAAGGCTCGCTGGCGAATTGTGGTGGAAAATCGGCTGGCTGAAGAACGCTCCGACTCCTCAGGCGGCACGGTCGGCGCGGTAGCGATCGACACCAGCGGCATAATCGCCACCGGCACCTCGACCGGTGGCATGACCGGTAAAATGCCCGGGCGAATCGGCGACACCGCGATCGTGGGGGCCGGAATTTATGCGAGTGGACGCGGCGCCGCGTCGGCCACCGGACACGGCGAAGCGATCATCAGGATGATGCTGTGCAGGCAGGCGGTGATGGCGCTCGGCGGCGCGGATCCGAACCGGGTAGCCGCGGATGTTATAGCCGATTTAGGCCGTACCACCGGATCGGAGGCCGGTATCATACTCGTGGACCATCGGGGACGCGTCGGCTTCGCGCACAACGCCGGCGCAATGGAAGTCGCCAGTTTCGATCCTGAGCGCGGCCAGCGCCATCATTGGCCGGCCGCAATAAAATAAAAACATGAAGACTACGAACAGCGCGCCGCGCAACGCTGGGCAAGCGATCAACCTGATTCTCGGATTGATAATCGCGCTGGCGATCCCGGTGTGGGGCCTTGCGACGTTGGCGATTGGCCTCGAGCAGGCATCGGGCTGGTGGATCGTAACCGGGATCACGATTGCGATCATGGGTGCGGTTCTGTTCGTCGGCAATCCAGTGATCAGGCTGTTGTTCGGTAACGCATGAGCGCGTCATCGAACGATTTGGTGCAGGCTGCCGCGAACCGCTATTCTGTCTTATTGTAAATGCCAATCTTTGAGTACCAATGCCCGGCTTGCGCCGCGATCAGCTCGCACGTGGTGCTCGGCCGCCAGCGTGCAAAGCCGCAATGTCCGCAATGCGGCAACCAGCGGCGGATGCGCAAAGTGATGTCTTCGTTCGCGGTGGTCGATAGCGAGGCTCAGCGCATCGATCGGTTCGACCCCGGCCGTCCCGCTGACGAGTCTTTTTATCGCGATTCCCGCAACGTTGGGCTGTGGGCAAAAAAACGCGCCAAACAGATGGGTGTCGATCTGGGACCTAAATTCGAGGAAACCGTCGAAAAGGCGCGCAGTGGAAAACTAATCAAGGAGATGACCTGAGACCGCGAACTGCGTCCGCATCCAGCATCGCGCAGGCAGCAGGCGCGGCGTCCGTCGGGGACCGCTTATGAGTGACGAAAAAAATCGTTTTGGAGACAAGCTGCACGAGCTTGAGAAGGCCCGCGAAAACTTATGGGCGGCCGAGCAGGATCGCAAACTGATCGAGCAGATGCGCGCGCGGGTCAAGTCAGGTCAGTTGCTCTGTCCCAAATGCCATGAGGCGCTGGTCGAGCGCAGCGAAAATGGCGTTATCGTGATGGCCTGTCCAAAGGACGAAGGCGCCTGGCTCGATAGCGTCACGCTCAAGCGCGTGTTGTCCAACAAGTAGCATCGCGCTAGACCTGCGGCGCGAAATGCAGGATCGGACGACGGCGAACAACTTGACGGCTAAATCCAACGGCGAACGCGTTTCAGCGGGAGTCCTTTACGTAGTTGCCACGCCGATCGGAAACTCCGGCGATGTCAGCGCGCGAGCGATCGAAACCCTCAGTGCGGTTGATTTAGTTGCTTGCGAGGATACCCGCCGCACCGGTGCCTTGCTCGCGGCGCATCGGATTCGCACCCCGATGCTCAGTTATTTCGAGCATAACGAGGATCGCCGCATCCCGGAGATAATCGAACGCTTGCGTAACAGCGAGCGGGTGGCGCTGGTAACCGATGCGGGGACGCCTGCTATCAGCGATCCGGGTTTTCGGCTGGTACGCGCGGCCCATCACGAGGCGATCGAGGTGCGCGCGGTGCCCGGCGCCTCGGCGATAATCGCCGCGCTTTCGATCGCGGGTATTCCGACCGACCGCTTCGCTTTTGAAGGCTTTTTGCCCGCACGACCGGGCGCCCTTCGCGCGGCTCTTGAAGCTTTGCGCGCGGAGCCAAGAACGATGGTCTTCTATGAGGCCGCGCGGCGGCTCGGTGAGACGCTGACCGCCATGGGCGAATTTTTCGGCCCCGATCGCGAGGCTGCGGTGGTGCGTGAAATCACCAAAATTTACGAGGAAAGCATCCGCGGGACGTTGGGTGAATTGGCCGCGCGATACACGACGGATACGGCGCTGGGCGAACTGACGCTGGTGGTGGCCGGCGCAAGTGAAACCGTGGTAGTTTCGCGCGCTGGCGCGATCACGGTCGAGATGCTGGTGGAGGCGGGGTTGAGCGTGCGCGATGCGAGCGCGATAATTGCTCGGGCCGAAGGCAGCAGCCGGCGCGAGGTTTATCAGCGCGCTTTGCGCGCACGCGACGAGAAGACCCGAACGTAATCGCCCCGGCCGGTGATTACGTGCTTGAAACCGCTACGAGGGTGAGATTCAATGCCGTTTCAAGCAAATGGCGAAAAAAGCAGAGGCGGGGAAAAGCGGGAGCAACGGCGGCGGCGAAGTATCGTTGCGCGCGCTGGTCATCCACGGCGCGAATCTGAATCTACTGGGCGAGCGCGAGCCGGAGATCTATGGCCGGGTTCGATTGGAGGATGTCGATCGCGAACTGATCGAGCTGGGCCGCGAATTGGGAATGGCGGTGGTGGCCTTCCAATCCAACAGCGAAGGTGAAATCGTCGAGCGTATCCACGCCTCGCGAACAGAGCGCACCGATATTATTCTGCTCAATCCCGGCAGCTATACGCATACCAGTGTCGCCATACGCGATGCGCTGCTGGCGGTGAAAATTCCGGTGATCGAAATTCACCTATCAAACGTGTACCGTCGAGAGCCGTTTCGTCATTACTCAACTATCGCCGATATCGCGGCCGGACGGATTATGGGGTTTGGCGTGGACAGTTACTCATTAGCTTTGCGCGCAGTGCGCGGGGTGCTGAAGTCAGCACGATCGGATCGCCATTGAACATGGAAATACGCGACCTGAAAATGTTGCTGGTTTTGATGCAGGACTATGGACTGGTCGAGCTGGAGGTCGAAGATAAGAAGGGGAAGGTACGCCTGGTGCGCGGAAATCTTGAATCAGGCGGTGCTCAGGCGGCGCCCAAAACCGTCAAGGTGACGGGGCCGATCGTCTCCCCGCAGTCGCCTCAATCGCGCCCGCGGCCTGAAGCCGCCACCCGGCCCAGACCTGGAGCCGCGGAAGTTCCGGCGCTTGAGGCCAACCAGAAGCTGGTGACCAGTCCGATGGTGGGTACGTTCTACCGCGCGGCCGGACCCAATTCAGATCCGCTGGTGGAAGAAGGCGATAGCGTCCGCAAAGGTCAGTCGTTGTGTATCATCGAAGCCATGAAAATGATGAATGAAATAGAGGCGGAAGCCGCCGGCCGGATAGTCAAAATCCTGTGCGGGAACGCTCAGCCGGTCGAATATGGTCAGCCGCTCATGGTATTGGAAATCGCCTAGGCGCAGTGATGTTTAAAAAGTTGCTGGTGGCCAATCGCGGCACAATCGCAATCCGGATCATCCGGGCCTGCCGCGAGCTGGGCATCCGTACCATCGCGATCTATTCCACCGCCGACAAGGATGCGATGCACGTGCGGATGGCCGACGAATCCGTGTGTATCGGACCGGCGGCGGCCGAAGCCAGCTATCTGAACATCCCCGCGATCATCAGCACGGTGCTCGCTTACGGCGCCGATGCGGTCCATCCAGGATACGGCTTCCTGTCCGAGAATGGCGATTTTGCTGAAGCCTGCCGCCGTTCAGGAGTTAACTTTGTCGGCCCTGCGGCCCGCCATATTCGGCTGATGGGCGACAAGCCGCGCGCCCGGCGTATCATGACGCGCCATGGCGTGCCGGTGCTGCCGGGCAGCGAAGGCAAGGGCGTGACCGAACTGCGCGACGCTCAGGCCGCGGTCAAGAAACTTGGTTATCCGGTGCTGATCAAGGCGGCGGCGGGTGGCGGCGGCAAGGGGATGCGGGTGGTGCGCAACGATGCCGAGTTGGGAAGGTTTTTCCCGCTGGCCCGCGCCGAAAGCGAAGCGGCCTTCGGTTCGCGCGTCATGTATCTGGAAAAGTTCCTCGAGCGCGCCCGACACGTTGAATTCCAGATCCTAGCCGACAATTTTCGCAACGTGATTCATCTGGGCGAGCGCGATTGTTCGATCCAGCGACGTCATCAAAAGGTGCTCGAAGAGGCGCCGTGCTCGGTGCTCAACAGCAAGTTGCGCGAAAAGATGGGCAAAGCGGCGGTCAAAGCCGCGACCGTGGTTGGCTACTCGAACGTCGGCACGATCGAATTTCTGCTGGCGCCCGATGGTCAGTTTTACTTTATCGAAATGAATACCCGGATTCAGGTCGAGCACGGGGTGACCGAGATGGTAACCGGAATCGACTTGGTGAAGGAGAGCATCTGGCTCGCGATGGGCGGGAAGCAGCGCCTGACTCAGCGGTCGATCGAATACAAAGGTGCGGCGATCGAGTGCCGTGTCTATGCTGAAGACCCCGAGACGCGCATGCCGTCACCCGGTATCGTGACTAACCATCATCAGCCCGGCGGACTCGGCGTACGAGTTGAAACCGCGCTTTACGACGGCTACCAGGTCCCGGTCCATTACGATCCGCTGGTGGCCAAACTGATCGTACATGCCGAGAATCGCGAATTGGCGATCGCGCGCGCCAAGGCCGCGCTGCGCGAATATGTGATCGATGGCATCAAGACCAACATTCCGCTGCACTTGCGTATCCTCGACGATCCGGATTTTGGCCGTGGCCAGTATGCGACTGATTTTCTGAATCGGTACGAAACTTCCGTCCCATCCGCACCGCTCAAGCGGGTGGCCGCCAGCGCCTCTTGATTCGGGCCGCCGCTGCCCGGCGTAACCCATGCCAGAGGCGAACCAGAACATCATGATGTGCAACCTCCCCAAATTAATTAAGTTGGCCGCGGCAGGTTTTCTGATTACAGGTCTCGCGTCCGCTGCGGCGATCGCGCAGGACGGATCATCGTTAACGCCCTTCAGCCACGGCGCAGCGGGGTCATCGGTGCAGGGTGCGCCGCAACCCGTCACCTCCGGTCCCCAACCGAAACTCGAGGCGATCAACCCGACCTATGATTTCGGCACTGTCCTTAACGGTGCGCCGGTCAAGCATAGTTTTTTGATTAAAAACGCGGGGCCCGGGAAATTGATAATCGGGCCGGTGATGGCTTCCTGCGGATGCACCGCCGCCAAGCCGACCCGTACCGAGTTAAATCCCGGCGAAACCAGCGAGATCAATGTCACCCTCGCGACCGGCGTTCTGAGTGGGCACGACAGTCATACGGTTACGCTCACGAGCAATGACCCGAAAGCGCCGATGACCACGTTGACGATGGTGGGTGAGGTAAAGGCACAGGTAACGGCGGTCCCGGCTGAGATCGATTTCGGCAAGATACCCCACGGTCGGGCGGCCGCGCGCGATTTGATCGTGACGCCGCTCAAAGGGCAGGGGTTCGCGATCGAGCGGCTTGTTAATGCTAATCCGAACGTCAAGATCGAGCGCCAGGGGGTAGGACCGGATCGCAGCATGAGATACAAGGTGCTGCTCGCGAATTCGACGCCGGTGGGGCCGTTCGTCGATACCGTCGAGATCAGGAACAATCGCGCACCGCTGAGCGTGGCGGTGTTCGGCAACGTCACCGGGCCAATCACGGTCGATCCGCCGCAGGTCTCCTTCGGCATCGTCCCGCATTTCGGCAGCGCCGAGCGAATTGTGCGAATCACAAACCTTGGCTCGCGTCCGGTCAAGCTGATCGGCATGTCGAGCACCAGCAGCAGCGTGGGCGCTGAGATCGAACCGGTTACGCCGGGCAAGGAATACAAACTGACGTTGATACTGCGCAAGAACACGCCGGACGGGCAATTGCGCGGTCAACTGGTGATCAAGACGGATGATCCCGAGCAGCAGGAGGTAACGATTCCATATTATGGGATCGTCGGGCGCTTCACCGGCTGAGCCGGCCCTCGTCCCGCGCCTCCAGATGAAACCAGACCCGAGCCCAAATACGCCGAATCGCTGATTCTTTCGGCCCGCCCACCGTCTAATATGTAGGCGGGCGGAGGGCGCTCGATGGGAAAACCGACCGGGTCGTTAAGGCCTTTAGGCTCGCTTGCGCGGCTGCGCCGGGCCGCGATCGGGATTTTAGTCCGTATCCTCACCAAGCCCATCAAGCGCTACACGCTTACCCTTCCCAACGACATGACAGCGCTCGCGCGCACCATACGAAAGGGCGACGTGATCCTGGTCGAGGGCAATCAGCGAATCAGCGAGTGCATCAAATATCTGACGCAAAGTTCATGGTCGCATGCCGCGCTTTATGTCGGCGATGAGCCGTTGAACAGCGATCCCGAAAGCAGGCGCCGCCTGATCGAGGAATTCGGCGAAGAGGGCGCGCATCATCTGTTGGTCGAAGCGCTGGTCGAGAAAGGCGTGGTGTTCTCACCGCTGAGTAAATACGGCGAGTTCAATATCCGGCTGTGCCGGCCTTATCACCTGTCGCATGGCGATCAGAAAGTTGTTCTGGATCGCGCGATCGGCAGCGTCGGTCGTACCTATGATTTACGCAACATTTTTGATTTGGCGAGGTACTTCTTCCCGGTCAGCGTAGTGCCGCCGCGGATGGGCCGCGAGGCTCTGCACTTCGGTTCGGGCGAGCCGACGCGCGCGATCTGCTCAAGCCTGATCGCCGAATGCTTTGAGATGGTGCGCTTTCCGATTCTGCCGGTATTCGAGCCTTATTCGGAAGGTCAGCGGCCGGGACCGCCCTCGCGCTTATGGCGGATGCTGCGCCGCGGTGAATCGCCGCGGGGCGTTTTCATAAGCGTATCCCCATCGTTGATCACACCGCGCGATTTCGACCTCTCACCATACTTCGCGGTAATCAAGTTCAACATTATCGATAATGTCCATTTCGATTACCGCAAGATGGTCTGGGTCGAAGCCGAAACGATGCAGGGATAATCGGTCCGGCGCCTCCGATCGATTGCAAGTGTCCGGTTCGGCGATATCCGTTATATAGTGAACCTGGGTATGGAACCCTGGAGGATGTGAATTGATATGGAGGCTCTTGAGGCGATTACGACCCGGCGCGTGCAGCGCGCCTTTTCCAATCAGGCGGTCGAGCCTGAGAAGTTGAACGCGATCGTCGATGCCGGCCGCCATGCGATGAGCGCGAAGAACCAGCAACCGTGGCAATTTGTAGTGATTCGCGACCGCGATACCATCGCCAAACTGGGCGCGTTCTGCACCACCGGCAAATTCGTTCCCGAAGCACCGGCGCTGATCGTGGTAGCGAAGGATGCGAACAACCAGTGGGCCGATGTCGATTGCGCACAGGCGGTGCAGAATATGGCGGATGCAGCGTGGGCGATGGGACTGGGTACCTGCTGGGTCGGCAATTTCGAGGCTGAACAGATCGCGCGACTGCTCGAATTGCCATCGGGGTGGGCGCTTTTTACCGTGCTGCCGTTCGGTTATCAGAATTCACAAAAACCACCGCAGGCCAAGCCGCTTAAACCCCGCAATGAAGTGGTCCACTTCGAGCGCTTCGGCAACCATCAGGGATAATCAACCATCATCGAGAGGAGTTGAGTTATGGCTATCGAACAAGTCGATCCGGCGCATGCCCACGAGACCATGAAGAAGGACGAAAATGCGATCTATCTTGATGTTCGCACTGAGGAAGAGTTCGATCGCGGCCATCCCACCGGCGCGATCAATGTACCGGTCGTGTTTATCAAAGGTCCCGGCAATATGCAGCCGAACGATCAATTTTTGGAGGTGGTCGGGAAGATCGTGCCCAAGGACCAACACGTACTGGTCGGATGCATGTCCGGCGGACGATCGCAGCGCGCCTGCGAGATCCTCGAAGGTGCGGGATACAAGCATCTGGCCAACGTCCGCGGCGGGTTCGGCGGCGCGCGCGATGGATCAGGCGCGGTGACAGTTAAGGGCTGGCGCGATGCGGGTCTGCCGGTGAGCGAGAAGACCACCGACAACACTTACGCCGCCATGCGCCGCAAAGCCGAATTAGCATAGCCTGGCGCGCCGATGGCGATCCGATTGACACGCATCTACACCCGCACCGGCGACACGGGCCGGACCTCGCTGGTTGGTGGCACCCGGGTCGCCAAAGAGGATCTGCGGCTTGAGGCTTACGGTACGGTCGATGAATTAAACGCGGCAGTGGGATTGGTGCGCACCTTCCTCGATCATTATGAAGAGCGGCTCGGCGCTGATTTCGCCTGGTACGAGGAGCGGCTGCGGCGGATTCAGAATGAACTTTTCGATGTGGGTTCCGAACTCGCAACTCCGCTCGAGGGCGAGTACGAGGGCATGTACCGAATCGGGGAGGCGGAGACGCGACGGCTCGAGCAGGAGATGGATCGGATGCAGCAGGATCTCGAGC
>DAHVFB010000169.1 GCA_027317185.1 Deltaproteobacteria bacterium | reverse complement strand
GCGAAAATGGATCGTGGGATAGGCGAGAGCCGGATCGATATCCCGGGTCTGGCCGGAGCGGGTGTCGAGCCGGGCCACCGCGCTTCCTTCGCCGCCATAGACGATGTCCGGATCGTCGGGATCGGGAGCAATCATGCCACTTTCGCCGCCGGCCGTGATCTCGTGGAATTGCTCCATCGTGATGCCGTCACCGCTGCCGCCGCGGCTCGGCAGGGCCACGGCGCCGGAGTCCTGCTGCGCGCCATAGACCCAGTACGGGAAACGGTTATCGGTACTGACGTGGTAAATCTGCGCAGTCGGCTGGTTGTACCAACTGCTCCACGTTTGGCCCCCGTTGAGAGAAATCAGCGTGCCCTGATCGACGCCGAGGATTTGCCGCGCCGGATTGGCCGGGTCGATCCACATAGCGTGGAAATCATCGCCGGTGGGGTCGCCTTTGAGTGCGATGAAATGGCTGCCGCCGTCATCGGAGCGCAACACGATGGTGTTCATCACATAGACGCGATCGGCATTCTTTGGATCCACCGTCAGGCGGCAGAAATACCAGCCGCGCCGCCAGATCCGCTGGTCGCCCGAAATATGCCGCCAATGGACGCCGGCGTCGTCCGAGCGGTAAAGGCCGCCTTCGTCGTGCGGGCCGTCAACCAGCGCGTAGACACGGTTGGGCTGGCTGTCAGCCATCGCGAGGCCGATACGGCCGGGATGCGCCGCAAAGCCGTTGCCGGTTATCTGGCTCCAGTGATTGCCGCCGTCGTGCGATACGTAGAGGCCGCTGCCGGGCCCGTCCGAAGGTGGATAGGCGCTCCAGGGTGGGCGCCGGGTCTGCCATAACGCAGCGTAAATGGTGTCCGGTGCGCCGGGTTTGAAGGCCAGATCGATCGCCCCGGTGTCCGCATCCTTGAACAACACCTTGTCCCAATGCCTGCCGCCATCGATAGTGCGGAAGACGCCACGCTGCGCGTTAGATCCGTAGGCGTGTCCGAGTGCGGCGACGAACACCACGCCGGGATTGCGTGGATCGACCAGGAGGCGGCCAATCTGGCGGCTGTCGGCAAGGCCGATATGGGTCCAATGCGCGCCGGCGTCGATGGACTTGTACACGCCGTCGCCATGGGCGATATCGGAGCGCATGTCCGCCTCGCCGGTGCCGACGTAGATCGTCGATGGGGCCGACGGCGCCAGCGCCAACGCGCCAATCGAACCGGCCGGCTCGCCATCGAAGATCGGACGCCAGGTGCGTCCGGTGTCGTCGGTCGCCCAAACGCCGCCGTCGACCGCGCCGAAATAAAAGTGCAGGCTGTCACCGGCGATGCCGCTCACGGTCAGTACGCGGCCGCCGCGGAACGGCCCAATCAGGCGCCAGTGCAAGGCTTGATACAAAGACGCGTCGACCCCCGCATGCGCATTCAGGGCAACGGAGATTAGGAGCATGAATGCCGCTACAAGTTGGCGCAGTCGCACCGTCCTCCGTCGAGTCATAGAGCGGCCTCATCGCTTTGATCGCCGGAATAGCCTTACGTGCTCATAGCCGGGAGCGGCAAATGAGCCGACGATGCGCGCGTCACAATTGCATTCAGGCGGTCGATAGAGCAATTTCCATTACTCAATATACAAAGCAACAGGATTCAGGAATTAGTTGAACGAAACTTCTTCCTTCATATTGTAGTTCTCGTTAAACATGCGACCACCGGTACGCCGCAATTCGCCTTACACCTAGGGAACCTCTGCACCAGGCTCTGCTGTCACTCTGAGCGCAGCGCATGGGTCCCGGATCCGGGATTCTTCGCTGCGTTCAGAATGACAACCTAACTTGTGCAGAGGTTCCCTGGCACCGACAGCTTTGGCGCACCGAGCGTAGGATCGGCATTGGTCTTCGCCAGTAGGTCGGCCCCCAGCGTAGAATTAAGCAGCCGCCGCGACTATCGGACGCGTCTAATGTGCATCCGGCGGTCGCGGCGGTGCGTTGTTGGGCGGGGAACTCAGGATTGGCGCCGGGCGCCACGTATCGTCGTAGCGTCGCCTCGCCGCATCGTGGACGGCTTTTCGCGCGCCGGTTGATCGCGCGCGGCGGCGACAAATCGCGCCGCCGCGCGTTGCTCCACGTGCATACAACTCCGCGAGCTGGCTCACGCTCCCCGATTCAATCGCGGCTACTCCAGCACAAAGCCTTCGTAGCCGTTGGCCGCCACCTCTTTGCATTTGTTGCGGTAATTCGGCGCGCTGTTCGCGTAGAGCAGCAGGGCCGGCTTCTTGCCCGGAATATTCGTGCCCATGAACCACGACGACGTACCGCTCAGGAACGTGTGACTGGCCAATTCGGCGGCATGCTCAACCCAGGCCTGTTCCGCGTGCGGGGTCGGCGCGATGCGCTTGAAGCCCTTCTCGCTCATGTAGCGGAGGCAATCGGTGATCCATTCCACGATCATTTCAGCGCACACCGGGTAATTACAGAAGGCGGAGTTCGTCGCGATGAAGAAATTCGGGAAACCGGCGGTCTGGATGCCCAGGTAGGTACGCGGACCGTCGGCCCAGGTATCCTTAAAGGTGCGCCCGCCTTGACCGCGGATGTCGATGCGAGTCAGCGCGCCGCTGACCGCGTCGAAGCCGGTGGCATAGATGATGATGTCGAATTCGTATTCCTGGTCGCTGGTCTTGATGCCTTTGGGCGTGACGCGCTCGATCGGCGTCTCGCGCACGTCAACCAGCAGCACGTTGTCCCGATTGAATTGCTCGAAATAGCCGCTTTCGAGCGGGACCCGCTTGGAGCCGAATGGATGGTCCTTGGGCACGAGCTTTTCCGCCACCGCCGGATCCTTGACCCGCGCGCGAATCTTGTCGCGCACGAATTCGGCGAAGTCCTCGTTAGCCTCGCGGTTGCTCATGATGTCGTGGAAATTGCCCAGCCATTTCGAGAATCCGGGCATCGCCCACAGCTTTTCATATAGCGCCAGCCGTTCCTCGCGCGGCACTTCCAAGGTCTTGCGCGGGTCGAAGTCGTAGGCGAAGCCGGCCGGCGTCTCGCGGATTCGCTGGTGAATTTCGTGATAGGTATCCTTGAACCGCTGCTGGGTCTCCGCGGTGACAGGCGCGTTGCGCAACGGCGCGCAGTAATTCGGCGTGCGCTGGAAAACCGTGAGGTGGCCGACTTCCTTGGCGATTTCCGTGATGAGCTGAACCGCGGTGGGTCCCGTACCGATGACCGCGACGCGCTTGCCGGCGAGGTTCACCGGTTCCTTCGGCCAGGTGCCGGTATGCAGCGATCGTCCCTTGAAGCTCTCGACTCCCTCGAACGGAGGCGTGAAACGCGCCGACAGGATTCCGACCGCCCCGATCAAATACTGGGTGCGCGCACGGCGACCGTCCTCGAACTTGAGGTCCCAGCGATTCGCGCTCTCGTCATAGACCGCCGAGGTGAGCCGCGATTTGAGCTGGATATCGGGGCGCAGTTTGAACTTGTCCGCGACATAGTTGAGGTAGCGCTCGTTCTCCGGCTGACCGGAATAGTGCTCCTTCCAGTCCCATTCCTGCAGCAACTCGTTCGAGAACGAGTAGCCATAGGTTTCGCTCTCGGAATCGAAGCGGCAGCCGGGATAGCGGTTCCAATACCAGGTGCCGCCCACGCCGTCACCGTCGTCGAAGAGGCGTACCGAAATACCCAACTGGCGCAGCCGATAGAGCTGATAGAGGCCGGTTACGCCGGCGCCGATAATAATCGCGTCGTACTGTTCGACCGCGCCGCGGCTGGCGACGGTCGCATCCTGCTGTAATGAAGTCCCCATAAATGCTTTGCCCCGTAAAAGTGAATTGAAAATCTTTGTCCCCGTTTAATCGTGGACCGGAATAAACCGGGAAAAATCGTAACTGTCAAACGCCGCTCGGCCGACCGAAGTTTTCGACCGGCGGCGCCGCTTCGACCAATGACCATCGCAGAAACGGTTCGCGTTGCGCAAACATTGCCGGTGCCGCGCGCTCCGCCGTTTAGTCAGTGGTTCCGGCTACTTGCTCGCGCCCACCTGCGCGTGACCGATCCGATCGTGCGGATAGGCGAAGGCCGGGTCGTTTTTCAGTACCGGCAGCACCTTTTCCGCGAACAGCTTGAAGCTGCGTTCGAGCTTCGGATAGGGCAAGCCGCCAAATGCGAACGTCCCGATAACGTGCTCGAGCGCGACCGTCTGATGGATGTAGCGCAGTTTTTCGAGCACCTGCTCCGGCGTTCCCGCGGCATGCAGGCTGCGGAAGAACTCGATCGCCTTGACCTTGGCCTCGGCGTCGGCCTGCAGCTTGCTGTAGGTTTTCTCGAGCTTGGCGTAGAACTCATAGCCCTTGACGCCGCGCAGATGGCCGTCGGAGAAGTGGTAGTGGTTGTCAATCGAGTCCCACATCGCTTCGAGATGGCGATTGCCCAGCTCGGCGGCCTCACGCGGATCGTCGGAGACCAGGATGTTGAGCAGGCCGATCGGCGGGCGCGGCGTGATCTGGTTGGCGATCGCGGTTTCGCAATACCGCGCGTAATCCGCCGCCGTGTCTTCCCAGCTCCGCTGCGCGATGATCAACACGCCCAGGCCCAGCTTCGCCATGATCTCGGCTGATTCGGGACTCACACTCGAGGCGTAGAAGCGGTTCTCCGGATGAGAGATCGGGCGCGGGCGAATCTGGATCTCCGGAATCTTGTAGTACTTGCCATCGAACGAAAAGCTTGGCTGGGTCAGTCCTTTGCGGATGATAATCGCGCTCTCGACGAAACGGTCGCGGGCCTCCTCCATGTTGATCCGGAAGCCGTTGTACTCGACCGTCGCGGCGCCGCGGCCGAAGCCGAAGATCGTCCGGCCGCCCGAGACCACGTCGAGCAGGGCGATCTTTTCCGCGATTTCGACCGGGTCATGCCACGGCAGCACGATCACCGCCGTGCCGAGCTGCATGCGCTTGGTGCGCCCGGCGACATAGGTCAGCAGTTGCGTGGGATCGGGCGACATCACGTAACCGGTGAAGTGATGATCGAGCGCCCAGACTGAATCGAAGCCGAGCGCTTCGGAGATCTCCATGAGGGAGAGTTCGTCCTGATAGGTCTCGAGGTCCGGCTTGTTGCCGAAACTGGTCAATTGGAGCGTCATGCCGACTTTCATTTGCGTCTCCTTTGTGAGCCCCGCCGAATTATCCCCACTTTAGATTCGGGACGAACAAAACAGCAAGGCAATCCGCCGCCCGATCGGCGCATGCGGCGGCCGGCTGGAGCGCGGCAGAGATCGTCGGCGAGGCGGGCCGGCGGCACAGGTTATCGCGCATAACCTTGGGAAGCCCTGCGCCAGATATGTTCGGTCATTCTCGATCGATTATCGCGCCGTAAAGCCAGCCGGGCGGTCGCATGATCAAAGAGTTTGTCGGGCTACAGGTTGTTTAGTATCGTCAGCACAGCAACGCTTTGAGGGTCCGTTACGAACCCAGGAGACGTGTCCTATGAATGACGTATTGATTAAGGGCGGAACGGTGGTCGATGGTACGGGAAAGCCGGCCTTAACCGCCGATGTCGCGTTCACCAATGGCCAGATCACCGAGGTCGGCACGAAGCTCGGTTCCGCGCGCAGGACGATCGATGCGGACGGCCTGCTGGTATGCCCCGCGTGGGTCGATGTCCATACGCATTACGATGGCCAGGTGACCTGGGATCCGCAGCTCGCGCCGTCGTTGTGGCATGGCGTGGGCACGGTCGTGATGGGCAACTGCGGCGTGGGCTTCGCGCCGGTCGCACCCGACCAGCACGAATGGCTGATTGCGTTGATGGAGGGCGTCGAAGATATTCCCAGCGCCTCGCTGATCAAGGGAATTCCGTGGGGCTGGGAGAGCTTTCCGGAATACCTCAACGTGATCTCCGCGATGCCGCGCACCCTCGACGTAGGCACACAGCTCACGCATGGAGCCCTGCGCGCGTACGTGATGGGCGAGCGCGGCGCGAAGAATAAACCCGCCAACGCCGACGATATGGCGAAGATGGCGGCGCTGACCCGCGAGGCGATCATGGCGGGTGCGCTGGGCTTTTCGACTTCGCGCACGCCGATCCAC
>DAHVFB010000168.1 GCA_027317185.1 Deltaproteobacteria bacterium | reverse complement strand
CTTTTGGCCCGCAAAATCCATTGGGTGCATGGCTGATGAGCCTCGGCATCCCAACCAGCAATAGCGCAACCGCTTTCATCGCGACCCAGGTCTACGTCAGTGTCGGGTACTATGTGTTGGCCGCGCGCGCCGCGATCGCGACGGTGCCGCGTGATCTGGAACGTACGGCGGCGCTACTCGGTCTGCCGCCCTGGCGGGTGTTTTGCCGCGTCACCTTTCCATTGGCGAAGCTTGGACTGGCGGCCGCCTTCAGTCTGGCCTGGGTGCGCGCGCTGGGCGAGTTCGGGGCGGTCATAGTGACGGCTTATTATCCGAGCGGGATGCCGGTGCAAATCTGGGTTAACCTGCAGGATTCAGGAATGCCGGCGGTGATGCCGCTACTGGTTATCTTCATGCTGACCGCCTTGCCGCTGCCGTGGCTGATTCATATCCTGGCCGAGTCGCGTTCGATCGAAGCCTGAAACGATGCTGGAAGTGGCGCTAATCAAGCGGCGCAAACCGTTTGCGGTCGAGGTCAAATTTCGTCTGCGGCGTGGCGATCGTCTGGGGCTGTTCGGCGCTTCCGGGGCGGGCAAGAGCACCGTGCTGTCCTGTATTGCCGGGATCGAGATGCCCGACGAAGGCGAAATCAGATTCGAGCAGCATCGCCTTTATCCGCCCGGGATGAAGTTGCATCGCCGTCCGATCGCGTACCTGACGCAGGACGACCTGCTTTTCCCCCATCTGACGGTGGCTGAAAACGTACTTTTTGGATTACGCAATGGGGATCGCGAAAAGGCGCGGGCATGGACTGGCGAACTTCGGGAACGGCTTGGGCTTGGCCCGTTATGGGATGATCCGGTGCGCGAAATCTCGGGTGGACAAGCCCGGCGCGTGGCGCTGGCACGGATGCTGGCGCGGCGGCCGCCGCTGGTGCTGCTCGACGAGCCGTTCGCCGCGCTCGATCGATTGACGATGGATGATCTGATTGGCGCGATTGGCGAGTGGCATCGCCAGATCGGATTTACTTTGATCGCGGTGGATCACCGGGCCGAGGTGCTGAGCCAGCTCTGCGATCGGGTTGCGGTGATGGAGGCGGGCCGCATCGTGCAGGAAGGCTCCTGGTCCGATCTCATCGCAGCTCCTGCCACTGAGACCGTGGCGCGGCTACTCGGCCAGTCCGAAAGGAACAAACCGGATTTGTAGCTACGCTCCGCAATATCGCGACGCTAAATCGAACCAATCAAGGCCGGGCAGACGGGCAATCGTCGAATCGTGCCGCTGGAGACGGTGCGACCGTTCTTCGTCGGCGAAAAGGTAATTGCATACCTGCCGCGCGTCGGTATCGCCACGCACCGGGCTTCCAACCGGACCCCAGAAATTCCGCACTATGGTCGATGTCAGTAGTTGCGCGGCGCGGGGCCGCAACCGAGTCTGGGCCTGATTGAAGTAGAACGAGAAATGGCGCCGCTCATCCTTAATGATATGTGTAAGCACGGTGGTAAGCAGAGGGTGGTTGGCGCGATCAATCAAGGCCTGGTAGCCGGTGAGAGTCGACAGTTCGTTGATCGCGCCCCAGGTCATGTGGACCGCGGGAAAGTGCCGTGTCATCCGCGACAGAAGACGTGCAAAACTTTGCTGCACGCGGTCAGCAGGTTTGCGCCGCCTTAGTTCAGCGAAGCGCCGATCGTCAATCGTAATGCCCTGGCTCTCAAGAACACGCTTAAGTATCTGCGAATGAAAAAACTCTTCGTAAGCCCAACAAGATAGAAATGCGGTTATCGATGGGTCTTCGGCCACGGACGTCGAAAGCAACTCGCGCAGATAAATTATCGTGTGCGACTCGATATCCATCATGTAGCCGACACAGAAGAGCGCGGAGTCGTCCAAATGCGGTCCTGGAATGGACCAGTTAAATGATTCCGGGCGCGTGGCCCCAGTGGTCAGCAGGTAACGATCGAGCGGAAAACGCGGCTGGCGGATTGGAAGTGATGAAGTATTCACGGTAACTGCCGTTCGATCCAAGGGATTGCAAGGAATTGCGAAGGAAGTAGGCGGCGGCAGGGCCAGAATGGAACGCTGCCGCCGCGCGATAGCATCGATGCCGAACTACATGTGCATTTTCTGCGAGCCGAAGAACAGGAAGAAATTGCTTGGTACTTCGATCGCGGCGTTGGCCTTCTCGGCAGCCTTCAAAGCTTTGAAACTGGTGATGCCGCTGCTTGCATCGGCGGTGGGCCAATCGCTCTGGTTTTTGATCAGCACCGGGATAACTTGCCACCAGACCGGGCGCTTCTGGTTGAAATCGACCTGGATCACATGGCTGTGATTCGGCGTCGGCGTGAAAACATTGGCCGTCGGAGGTGTTGGGATAACTCCCAGGGCAGCAAGCGCGGGCGCTAGATCGACGGTCGAAGCATGCATAGTGCAGGTCCCCGGGGCCTCGTCGGGCGCGGGACACTGAACCGTTATCGCAGGGTTGGGCGTAGCTTTATAAGCTTCGACTACGGCACCGAAATTCGAAATTAGAAAACTGCCGAGCGCGGGGCCGCATACAAGACCCGGCCTGGGATTGGCTGGACATGGAATGGCGTCGTTCGGGTTCTGATCATTATCGACCGAGAAAAACGGCATGATCACATATAACTTGTCGGTTTTCTTCACTTTAACGCCGGTCGGATCGAAAACCGGTGAAGTGCCGACCTGACAGATCGGCGTCTGCATCTCATCCGGATCGGACTGGGCTTTGATCCCGTTGAAATTCAGGTCGGTAGTGGGTTCGTCGACGCAATCGAAGTTTTCCGTATAGGTAAAGGTAAACAGCTTGCCTTTGGCGAAACCCGCGGTCTGATTGGGTGCGAGCGTTTGCGCAAAACCCGTTCCCCCCAGTAGCGCGATTGCAGCTACCGTGCCGGTGAACAATCGCAGGCCTTTGAAGTTCATAGGATATCTCCTCATCCGTAGTAGGATGCCCTAGATACGGATGGGGTCGCGGGATCGGATTTGGAATTCGGAACGATACGGAAAATTTCTGATCGGCGGAGCTATTCGTAGGCCGGAGCGCCCTTGAGATACATCGATCCGGTTGGCTTGCTGACTCCACCCGCCGGTTCCAAGGTTACCGCACTGAGTTGCAGATGCTCACCGGCCGGCGGCGGCGAGGCAGGCGCGATTACCGTGTTTTCCTTCGCAACCGTGAAAAGCCCGGCTTTGACCGGACCGCTTTGCCTGGTGATCCACCACAACTCGTAGGTCTTGCCCGCCGGGGTGGGCGGTAGTTTCAAGGCCTGAATCATGGCGGCATGGCGCGCTTCGCTGATCGCGACCAGCGCCGACGCCTGCGGCGCGGGGGGTAATGGATCGAGGCGTATCAGCCGCAAATCGGGCGAGAGCAGCACGCGATCGAGCCGATGCCGATCGTTGAGCACGCCTTCGAGCGTGGCGACCTGCGCGCGCGCGGAGTCGAGTTGCCCGCGCATCCCGGTGACCTGCCCGGCGATCACGACAAATTCCTGCTGATAGGCGCCGGCGATACGATGTACCTGGCTGGTGAGTACGCCGGCATAGACTGCCAGCACGATCGCGGCGGCCGCGGCTGCGGCAGTGGCAGCCCGCCACATGCCGATACGGCCTGACGCCCGCCGACCTCCAGCCTCTCTCATTTGACTGCCCGAAGTGCCGCGAACAGCTTGCGGAACGGTCGCGGCAAGCCGGCTCTGTAAACTATTCCAAATCCGGTCCTCGGTAGCCGCAGGTTCGAGAGCGAAGGCGATCGAGCCGACGGCCTCGCGATATTCAGCCAGGTCTGCCGGACACTCGGCGCATCCTTCGCGCAGATGCGCCTCAAGCGCGTGAATTTCATCCGGCGTCAGCCGATCCAGCGCCGCGAACGCGAGAAAGTCTTTTATTTCCGCGTGCGTCATGGCTGCTCGCGGCCCCCGATCAACGCCTTGCGCAGTTTGATCATCGCGCTGCGAATTCTGGTCTTCGCGGTGCCCAGTGGAATTTGCAATTGATCCGCGATCTCCGTTTGCGACAAGTCTGAAAAATAGGCCAACTCCAGCGCCGTACGTTCGTTGGAGTCGAGTTCGGTCAGCGCGCGGCGTACGCTATGCGCCCGTTGATTCCGGTCCATTTCGTACGCAGGATCGGGAGCTGCTTCCGCGGCCGGTTCTTCCGCCCTGGTGCGTCCGCGTGATCTAATCGCACGGAGGCGATCGATCGAGCGGCTGCGCGCCAGTGTTATCATCCAGACCGCAACGGATCCGCGTGCAGGATCGAAGGATCGGGCCTCCCGCCACGCCTGCCATAACACGTCCGCGGCCACTTCTTCAGCGTCCGAATCATTGCCGAGGAAGCGTTTGGCGACCGCCGCCAGCATCCCGCCGTAACGGCTGTTCAAAGTGCGCAAAGCTTCGGGATCACCGGCCGCTATCGCAACCATCAGTTCCCGATCCGACGGATTTGAGTCTCCTGCCTCGCGCAATCTATTCGCTCCAGATACGAACTCCACAGCTAATCAGATTGCCGGAATTAGGCAACCGTCCGGGAGCTTGCCGGTTTTTTCGATGGCAACCGGAACGGACGCATGGTTTACTCGGATGAGATATTCGGGAGGTCAGTATGGATCTCAGCAAAATCGCCACCGGTCGTAATCCGCCGCAGGAAGTTAATGTAGTTATTGAGATTCCGCAGGGCGGAGTGCCGGTCAAATATGAAATCGATAAGCGCTCCGGAGCGCTATTCGTGAATCGTTTTCTGCATACCGCGATGTATTATCCGGCCAACTACGGCTTCATCCCAAATACCCTGGCCGACGATGGCGACCCATGCGACGCGCTGGCGCTCTCGCAGGTGCCGGTGATTCCGGGCGCGGTGGTTCGATGCCGTCCGATCGGAGCGCTGTTAATGGAAGACGAGCAGGGCGGCGACACCAAAATCCTGACGGTGCCGGTAGACGAGCTGAATCCATATTACGACAGGGTTGGCGATTACACCGATCTGCCTCGGATTGTCCGCGACCAGATCGAGCACTTCTTCCGGCATTACAAAGATCTGGAGACCGGCAAATTCGTCAAAAATTTGCAGTGGGCCGGACGCGATGCGGCGTATGCGGAGATCCGGGCTGGAATCGCGCATAGTCGCAAGGAGTAGCGTTTTGCATCCGCGCCATTCTTCACCGATCAAAATCGGAGTGTCGTCGTGCCTGTTGGGTAATCAGGTGCGATTTGATGGCGGCCATAAGCGCAACGACTTTCTGGTGGAGACTTTTGGGCAATTCGTCGAATGGGTTCCGGTCTGCCCCGAAATCGAAATCGGGCTGGGAGTGCCGCGGCGCACGTTGCGGCTGATAAGATCGAACGGTGAAACCCGGCTGGCCGACAATCCGTCGAAACGGGCCGAGGATAATGAGCCGGTGGACCATACCTCCGCGATGCGCAGCTATGCGGGAGCACGGGCGAAAGCCCTCGCAGATCAGAAACTTTGCGGCTACGTGCTCAAGAAGGATTCGCCGAGTTGCGGAATGGAGAGAGTGCGCGTTTACGGGCCCGGCGCGATGCCGTCGCGCGATGGGCGTGGTTTGTTCGCCGACGCGTTAATCAGTGAATATCCGAATCTGCCGGTTGAAGAGGAGGGCAGGTTGGCCGATCCGCGATTGCGTGAGAATTTCGTGGAACGGGTGTTCGCCTATCGTGACCTGCGGACATTTTTCGACAGCCCTTGGAAAAGCGGCGGCCTGGTGGCCTTTCATACCGCTCGCAAGCTTCAGTTGATGGCGCATTCGCGTGTGCGTTATGAACGGCTCGGCCAGATGGTGGCGAACGCGAAACAAATCCCGCGCAAGCTGCTGCGCGGCAATTACGAAAACGAATTTATGGCGGCACTGCGCGAATTGGCAACCCGGGCGCGTCACAAAAACGTACTCGACCATATTGCCGGTCATCTGCGCCATCATTTAGAGGATGAATCGCGGCAGGAGCTGCAAACCCTGATCGCCGATTATCGAAATGGCCTGGTTCCATTGATTGTGCCGATTACGCTGATTCGTCATCACGTCCGGCGCTGTGACGTGAGCTACCTGAGCGGCCAAAGCTATCTGGAGCCGCACCCCAAAGA
>DAHVFB010000167.1 GCA_027317185.1 Deltaproteobacteria bacterium | reverse complement strand
ATCGACGAGGTCACATGCTGCTGGGCGGCATTCATGTCCCGATAGTAGCGCTGAATCGGACCCTGCCGCAGAGCAGTGCCGCCACCGGCGCGGTACGCGAATGCGCAAACCTCTGCGATCGTCCAGGTGGCGTGGTTCAACGCCAGACGCGCGAGCGTCAGTTGCCGCGTCGCGATCCGATCGCCGCGGTCGATCGTCTTTTGGATATCGCCCCAGACCTCGAACAGCAACGCGCGGGCCGATCTGCATTTGGCTTCGGCATTCGCGAAGCCGAGAAAGAAGTGCTCGCTTTCGCGCAGCGTGCCAGTCGGACCGGCCTTGGTTTGCGCCACCAGCGCGACCTCATCGAGGATGCGCCGCCCCACTCCGATCGTAAACGCCGCATGGCCGAGCGTAGCCATTCCAATAATGCCGAGGGTATAGAGCGCGCCGCCGCGCTTTGGTTCCGTAATATGATTGATATGGGTGAACTCTTCGGCGATGAAGGTCGGGGGCATCGAATAGTCGATACTGCCGGTGGCCCGCAATCCGATCACGTCCCAATTGTCGCCGTAGGTAAACTTCTCGCGTGGAACCACAAAGATGCGGCCTTCCTGCTCGCCGTTGCGCTCCAGCCGCGGGGATCCGCCTTCAAACACCATCGCGCCGTTATGGATATAGTCGGCATGCTTGATTCCGCTGCCGTAGCTCCAGGCGCCGCTCAATTCATAGCCGCCCTTGACCGCGACCGCTTTGCCGTTAGGTATGCCCTGGCCCGCGATTACCGGATAGCGGTCACCCTTGAAAATCTGCTTGACCGCCGAATCCTCCAGATAGGCGCCGGCGACGCCGATCGACAGCGCCGCGGCAAAGGTTACCCATGCGGTGGATGCATCCGCGGCCGCCAGCGTTTCAATCACTTCGATTGATTCAACCGGGCCCATCTCAGCGCCATTTTTTACCGATTTGGGCACCCACATCCCGAAAAAACCGCCCTCATGGATGGCCTCGATCACCTCGTCCACCAGCGCGCCTTTCTTCTCGTTCGCAGCCGCATGCTTACGGAACAGTGGATCGAGTTTCCGGGCCCGCTCCAGCATCGAGGGCGTTGATATTTCAGACATTCACGTTCTCCCTGAAAGTTCGCACTACTCGATATACTCGGGACGTTGACGGAAGCAAAGGAAACCCGGCCGCATGAGTTGCGGCTAACGCATCGAGCTTGGGTAAGCTCTGCACCAGGCCCCTGCTGTCATTTTGAGCGCAGCGGAAAATCCCGGGATTCTTCGCGTCGCAGACTCCGTTCAGAATGACAAACTGACTTATGCCGAGCTTCCGTATGCCACAAGTGTGTCAGCTTTTGCTAGATTCATAACTATGGATGAGAAAACCTGTATCGCGGTGTTCGGCGGCGGATGCTTCTGGTGCACGGAGGCGGTATTCGAACGCCTGAGAGGCGTGGTTTCAGTCAAGCCCGGATATGCGGGCGGTACGCTGCCGAATCCGACCTATCGGCAGGTATGCACTGGCGGGACCGGTCATGCGGAAGTGGTGCGAGTCGAATACAATCCAGTCCGGATCACCTATAAAGATCTGCTGACGGTCTTTTTTGCGACTCACGATCCGACCACCCTCAACCGCCAGGGCGCGGACGTCGGACCCGAATATCGCTCGATTATTCTGTATACCTCCGCCGACCAGCAGCGTGAGGCCGAAGAATTCATCAAAAATTTGGCCGCCACCTATCCTGGAAATTCGATCGTCACCGAAATTACGCCGCTCAAGGAATTCTACGAAGCTGAAGACTACCATCACGAATATTTCCGCAATAATGAGTTAGCGCCTTATTGTCAGTACGTGATCCATCCCAAGGTCGAGAAGGTGAACGATAAATTCAGTACGCTGCTGAAGTGATCGTAAGCATCCGGCTTCACTACTTCGCTATCGCCAGCCGATCGGGTGTATCCTCCCGATAACTCAAGCAGCCACCGAAACCAGCAGGACGCGGCGATGAAAGTCGGCCTCATCTACGAAATCGAATCAGTCAAGCCGCATTCACCTGACCATGAATATCGCGTGTTCTGGGATACCATGGCCCAGATCGAACGCGCTGACCAACTGGGCTTCGATTCGGTCTGGGCTGTCGAGCATCATTTTCTCAATGAATTTTCTTATTGTTCCGCGCCCGAAGTGTTCCTGGGATGCGTCAGTCAGCGGACCAGCCGGATTCGGATCGGCCACGGCGTCGCGGTTTTGCCGTTCAACCATCCCATCCGGGTCGCCGAACGCATCGCGGTGCTCGACATCATGTCGAATGGCAGGGTGGAATTCGGCACGGGACGCTCGACCACCATGGACGAAATACTGGGCTTTGGCTTGAAACCCGAGGAGACCCGGCCGCGATGGCGTGAGGCGATCGAGATGATCCCGCGCATGTGGCGCGACGACCCATTCTCGTATGAGGGCCAGTTCTGGAGCGTAACCAGACCGGTCTCGGTCATCCCAAAGCCGATCCAGAAGCCGCACCCGCCAATGTGGGTTGCCGCCGTCAGCCCGGATACCTTCAAATTGGCGGCGCAGGCCGGACTCGGCGCGCTCGGGTTTACCCTGGGTGTGGAACCCAGCGAAGTTGCCAGCCGGGTGCGGCTCTATCGTGACACGCCGCGCGATCCACATGCGCCGGGCGCCGCGACTAACCGCCAGGTCTCGCTCAATTTGATGTGTATGGCGGGGCGCGATAGCGGCGCGACCGATCGCGCGGCCCGCGATGCGGTTCTATGGTACGCCCGGCGCGGGCTTGAACTGGTGCAGGAGGTGGGACGCCAGGCCCCGCGCGACGAGCAGTCGTATCATTATCTTCATCAGGCCTCGCGCGTGGACCCTGCCGATATCACTCGCGATTACTACGAATATATGAAAGAGGCCGACCTGATCGCGGTCGGGGATGCGGCCGAAATCGTCCGGGTCGCTGCGCGCTACCATGAAATCGGTGCCGATCAGATTCTGTTTTTAGTTCAGTACGGCGGACTTTCGCACGCCCAGGTGATGGAAACCATCGAGGTGCTGGGCGTCAGCGTCATACCCGAGCTGCGAAGCTGGCCAACCCCGGGCGCAGTGACGCCGAGCTGACGAAGACGAAGTGATTCTCGTTCAAAACCGCGTGTGAAAATCACACGCGGACAGGCTAGCCGACGCGGCCCAGTACGATCCCGAACACCAGCCCCGCCAGCACGTAGGCCGTGAACAGCACGTAAATCCAGTCGCGTTCGCGGATAAAAAGCAGAAAGCAGAAGGCGACGCGAGCCAGGGGTACCAGCGTCAGCACCATCAGGCCGGTGGTGACGATCGCGTGCGGGTCGCCCCCAATCGTTTGTCGGAACAGATCCCCCCACGGCTCGCGCGCATAAACTTTGCCCGCCTGGATCGCGCGATAGCGCGATACGTATGCGCCACCCGTTTGCGCCGCCATCAGGCCCACACCGATGACCAGGATGATGGTCGCGATGATCAAAATGGTGCGCAGCAGGATCGGGGTCCAGCGGCGCAGAATTCGATTCTCGTCCTGCACCTCGAACGACGAAACCTGGCCAGAGTGCGGTGAATCGAGCGCATTCGCCATTTTCAAATACCCGACAGTGCGCGCCAACCCATCTCGATTGCGATCAGAACCAGAATCACCACGAACAGGGTTCGCAACGCGCGCACGTTCGCATGCGGCAGCACCCGGCTGCCGGCCAGCGCGCCGACCGTGACCCCCAGCGCTACCGGACCGGCGATCGCGGCCGGTACCGCTCCGCGCGCAAGAAACACCAGCGCCCCCGCACCTGCGGTCACTCCGATCATGAAGTTCGAGGTGGCGCTCGAGACCTTGAGCGGCAGGTGCATGATGTAGTCCATCGCGATCACCTTGAGCGCGCCACTGCCGATTCCGAGCAAGCCCGAGGTGATGCCTGCAACCAACATCAAAGCTGAGCCGCCGGGAACATTGCGCACCCCGTAGTGGATCGGTTTCGCCTCGTCGTCGGGAACTTCGCCGTCGAGCCGCAGATATTCGCTGAGCGCATCGCTCTTCGGAAGGTATTCCGTATCGGACTTGTGAATCGTGAAATAGGCCGATTGCAGCATCACTAATGCGAACAGCAGCTCCAGTATCCAGGGCGAAACGTGTCCGGCCATGTACGCGCCGGCCACCGCACCGGTCACGGTTGCGCATTCGAGCAGCATCGCAACGCGAAGGTTGGTCCATCCATCGCGCACGAAGGCAACCGAGGCCCCGGCGCTGGTGGCGACCACCGAGATCAAGCTGGCGCCGACCGCGGCGTACATCGGCACGTGCGCGACGATCACCAAGGCCGGCACGATGAAAACGCCGCCACCCAGTCCCGACAAGGCACCCACGAAACCGGCGCCAACCGCCAGCAATATCAATCCGCCTAAAATTGTCAGCACGACGCCAACCCACGGCCGCCTAAAGCCGACCAGGATAAGCGTGGCTTAAACAGCGACAACTCTAGTTCAGTCTGAGTCAATAACGCCGACGGCGAGCCCATAAGAAAGAAAGCTTTTTTCATCCTTCAACCGGGAACAATGAAAATGTAACGGTAAGTGGCGGTGAAATACAACTCCAAGCCGATAAACTCCGGCCCAGACCATCATCCGAATTATCGGATTGCTACTCTCGATGCAGTTTGGTGAGCAGTACTGAGAAATTTTTTGAGTTCAATTATTCGATCGCTGAGAGCGAAGGCGTCTGGCGGCGAAGCGCGCCAGTTGATCGACCTCGGGCATGCCGGACCACCATCCCAAACCGACATAGACCACTCCATAAGCCGGGATCACCGCCAGTGCCAGCAGCCGGGGCCCGGCGCCGATCAGGACATATTTGATCGCGATCGCGACCGCCGCTGCGACCATCGCATGGAACCACAGTCGCGTCACATAGGTGGCTGGCAGCCCGGTCGCGCCGATGCGACGATTAAGCGCGCGCCGCAGCAGCGTGAACTCGACCCATCCCGCCACCCCCGCCGAGGCGGTCAGCCCGGCCACGCCCCATCGTTGCGCAATACCCAGCATCGGCGGCAGCGGCAGCGCGCAGAAGTAGCCCAGCCCGATCGTCAGCAGAAAACGGATAGCCGCGATCTTGAGCGGCGTGCGCGTATCGCGCAGGGCGTAGAACGCCGAGTTGTACAGCCGGCCCATCGTGATCGCGAGTAATCCCACCGAGGTTCCCGCCAGCACCGCCCATACGTAAAGCGCGTCCGCATGGGTAAAATGCCCGGATTGAAAGATCAGTCCGACGATTACATCACCGATAAACAGGAACGCCGCGGCCGACGGCACCACCATGAACGAAATCTGCCGCAGGCCCGAGTTGAGCCGCGTGCGCACGATGGCCGCGATTTCATCGGCGCTGCCTGCCGCGCGCGACATGGTGGGCAATTCGGAGGCGGCGACCGACCATCCGAACAGGCTCACCGGCAGCATGTAGAGAATCTGCCCATAATTGAGCGCCGCCACCGCGCCGGTCGGCAGCAGGCTCGCCAGCAGGTTGTCGGCATAGCCGCTGATCTGACCGACGCCCCGGCCCGCGATTACCGGGAGCAGGTTGTTGAAGACCACGCGCAGATGCCCACCGATGCGTGCGAAATCGAGCTTGAAGCGGCGCACTAGCGACAGCGTCGTGGGTAGCTGGACCGCGATCTGCGCCGCCGCACCGGCCACCGCGGCCCACGCAATCGCGATTACCAGCCGATCCTGGCTGCTGCGCGGTCCGTACCAGACCAGCGCGATCACGATTGCCGCGTTCCACGCCACCGGGGCGGCATACGAAACAAAAAATCGATGATGGCTGTTCAGGACGCCGAGGCACCACGCGGAAATTACCAGCAACCCGGCGCCGGGAAACAGCACGCGCACCAGTTCGATGGTCAACTCGCGTTTGGCGCCATGAAAGCCCGGCGCGATAACTTCGATCAGATAGGGCGCCGCGAGCACGCCGATCGCGACCAGAATCGCCATCGCGAGCGATAGGATCGCACCCACGCTCCAGGCCAGGAGATTCGCGGTCTCCTCGTCGCCTTCGGCCAGCAGCTTACTGTAAACCGGAATGAACGAGGCGGAGAGCACCCCCTCGCCGAACAGATTCTGGAGAATATTCGGAATCCTGAAGCCGGCTTTAAA
>DAHVFB010000166.1 GCA_027317185.1 Deltaproteobacteria bacterium | reverse complement strand
CGCAGCATACCGCGATTGACGAAATCGGACGCGGCATTTCGCGCGATCGGCAGATGAACCGGATGTTGATGGGCGACGTTGGCAGCGGCAAGACTCTGGTGGCGTTCTGGGCGGCGCTGCGGGCGATCGAATCCGGTTACCAGGTGCTGATGATGGCGCCGACGGAATTGCTCGCCGAGCAGCATCATCGCAGTTTCGATCGCCTGTGCGGGCGGCTCGGTGTGTTCAGTGCGCTGCTGACCGGCAAAATGCCGCCGGGGCAGCGCGCACCGCTGTTGCGGGCGCTGGCGCGCGGCGACATCCCGATCACCTTCGGCACCCATGCGCTGATTCAAGAGGGCGTGAAAACCGCCCGTCTTGGACTCGCGATTATCGACGAGCAGCATCGCTTCGGCGTCTTTCAGCGCGCGCGGCTCAAGGACCTCGGGCCCACCGCGCATCTGCTCCTGATGACGGCGACGCCGATTCCGCGCAGCTTTGCGATGATGCTGTTCGCCAATCTCGATTTGACCATCCTCGACGAGATGCCGCCCGGCCGCACCCCGATCGTAACCGAGTTATTTACCGCCGCGCGCTTCGACGAGGTGCTTGCACTGACCGCGCATGAGCTCGAAAAAAAGCATCGAGCCTATTT
Organism: Deltaproteobacteria bacterium; assembly: GCA_027317185.1. GTDB lineage: Bacteria > Desulfobacterota > Binatia > Binatales > Binataceae > JAJPIG01. Next base: position 5,773 of record DAHVFB010000166.1, on the reverse strand, counting down.
CGTGGTCCCGCTGATCGAAGACGACGACGAGGAGGCCGCGGGGTTGCCCTCGGTCGATGCGATGGCGAAGCGGTTGCGCGAAAGCCCGCTGGGACGCTTTCGGATCGGCCTGCTACACGGCCGCATGAGCGCCGCGGACAAGCAAAACGTGATGCGCGAGTTTCGCGACGGCGCGATCGACGTTCTGGTTTCGACCACCGTGGTCGAGGTCGGAATCGACGTGCCCGAAGCCACCATAATCGTAATCGTCGCGGCCGAACGCTACGGCCTCGCGCAACTCCATCAGTTGCGGGGGCGGGTGGGGCGCGGATCGGAGCCCTCGCGATGCTGCCTGGTGACCAGCGGCGGCGCGGAGGGCGAGGCCACCAGGCGCCTTGAAATTCTGGCCGCCAGCCGCAACGGCGAAGAGGTGGCCCGCGCCGATCTCGAAATCCGCGGACCGGGCGATTTGCTGGGGTCGCGACAATCGGGGACACTGCCGCTGCGCTTCGCCAGTCTGCTTACCGATTATTCGATAATTGAGCGCTCGCGCCATCTGGCGGAACAATGGCTTGCTTACGATTCTAAACTATCACTTGAAGAATCCAATGGATGCCGGACGGCGCTGGCGGGAATGCTGCGCGAGGGTTTCAGTCTGGGTGACGTAGGGTAGGGCGGCAGCTACAATCGGCGCATGGCGGCGCGAAGGAAGTCCTCGGGAAAAGGCGGACGCGCGGTGCGCCGTGAGGTTTCCGCCGGCGGCCTGATATGGCGCCGCGGACCCGGCGGTGTGGTTCAGGTGGTGCTGGTGCGTCCGGTCGGACGCGATTCGTGGGTGCTGCCGAAAGGTCACGTCGAACCCGGCGAGACCGTCACCGAAGCGGCCCTGCGCGAAGCCCGGGAGGAAACCGGCATCGAGGTCAGCCTGTCGGAACCGCTGGGCGAGGTATCTTACGTCTTTTCCCAGCGCGAGCGCGACGACGGCAAACCGATCACGATCTTCAAGCGGGTGCATTTTTATCTGATGGGATACGAGGGCGGTGCGCTCAGCGACCATGATAATGAAATCGCCGAGGCGCAATGGATCGATCTGAGTGAGGCGCTCCATCTGGTTACCCACGACACCGAGCGCGAGTTGCTGTCGCGCGCCCGCCAAATTCTGGGCGAGTAGCCGCTATTGGCTGACGATTATCATCGGGAGTCCCGGCTGCGCGGCCTGTCGTGCGCGCGCCGCAGCCTCTTCGCGATTGGTGAACGCGCCCATCCTGACCCGGTAAAACCGCCGGTCGTTCGCCTCAATCGTATAAATCCGCACGTCCGAATAATGCCGCAGCAGTGCGTCGCGTAATTGCTCGGCGCTGTCCCGCCGGCTGAACGATCCGGCCTGCACGTAGTAGCGTATCGTGGTCTCCGGCTGCGCCCCGTACATAGGCGCGAGGCTGACACGCGTGGTGCCCGTCCCGAGCATCCCGAGCGAGCGCGCCGCCGCGTGCGATAGATCGATCTTGCGGCCTTTCTTGAACGGCCCGCGATCGTTGATTAACACCTCGACCGATCTCCCGTTATTCAGATTCGTCACCATCACATGACTGCCGAGCGGGAAGCTGTTCGAGGCCGCCGTCAAATCTTCCTGATTATAGATTTGACCGGTGGCGGTATGCCTGCCATTGAAGCCCGGACCATACCATGAGGCCATCCCGACCACTGTGGCGGGCGGCTTCCGCGAAAGCGCGGGCGGAATAACCGGCGGCGCGGCAGGTCGATAGCTCGCACAGCCGGCGATCAGAATCGCAAATGCAATCGGCGCTATGCGCCTGCACGATGACGTCCGCTCCACGCAACCTCCTGTCGCCAGCGCAACTATACCGCCCGCCGGCGCTCAAGAACCATCTATGCACAGCGCCGCGCCATAGCTGTGCATAGTGCTGATGCGCCTGCTTCGGGCGCACTTCCGGGCGTGGTAGCATACGATTCTCATCTACCGATGCTTCATAACCGGGCCGCTTTGGAAGAAATCGAGGACCGAACGCTCGCTCCCTATGCGATGCGTTCGCAGGTCAGTTGCGGCCGCCGCTTTCCCGAGCCGGACCATCCGATGCGCACGGCATTCCAGCGCGATCGCGATCGAATTATCCATTCCGCCGCGTTTCGGCGGCTCGAATACAAGACTCAGGTTTTCGTCAATCACGAGGGCGATTACTACCGCACCCGCCTGACCCATACGATGGAGGCGGCGCAGATTACCCGTACGCTGGCCCGTAATCTGGGCCTTAATGGCGAACTGGCCGAGGCGGTGGTGCTGGCCCACGACCTGGGGCATACCCCGTTCGGTCACGCCGGCGAGCGGGTGCTCAACGATCTGATGACCCCGTATGGCGGCTTCGACCACAACGCCCAGAGCCTGCGCACGGTCGATTGGATCGAGGTGCGTTACCCGGCCTTCCGCGGCCTCAATCTGACCTTCGAGGTGCGCGAGGGAATTATCAAGCACTCCCATTTCCACGATCGTCCGGCTGCGCGCGAATTCGATACCAGTCTCTATCCATGCCTGGAAGCGCAGATCGTCGATTTGTCCGACGAAATCGCCTACCTCGCGCACGACGTGGACGATGGCCTCAAGGCGCAGATGCTGAGCCTCGAGGATCTGTCGCGATCGCGCCTGTTTTGCGAGGCGATGGCGTCAACGCGCGCCGCCTATCCGGACGCCGACGCCCGCGTCACCCGCTACCAGACAGTTATCCGGATGATCGACCTGATGGTCACCGATCTGACCAACAATATCGAGGCTATGATTCAGGCGCGCGCAATCGGCAGTATCGAAGCTGTCCGCCGCGCCGGGATGACGCTGTCGGCCTTCAGCCCGGCGATGGAACCGATGATCGCCGAGATGCGCCAGATCATGCGCGAGCGGCTTTACCACCATTACCGTGTCACTCGCATGACCCAGAAGGCGGGCAGGGTGATCGAGGCGCTGTTCAAGGCCTACATGAGCGAGCCGCGCCAGATGCCGGAGCATCAGCTTGCCCGGATGGAGCGCGACGGCGAGCAACTGCCGCGGGTGATCGCCGATTATATTGCGGGGATGACCGACCGCTTCGCGCTCGACGAGTACCGCAAATTGTTCGACCCCGACGAAAGAGTTTGACCGCGGTTTGGCTTGGTTGATGAGGATAGGCGGCGGATGAGGCAGCGCAAGACGATCACGATCAGGCGCGATGACCATCTGGACGATGCTCTCGGCGCGGTCTTCTTTGAACCGGCCGAGGGTAACGAACAGGCCATTTTGGATCGCCTGCACGCCTATCTGGGCCGCTATCTGACGGTGATCAAAGCCGATATCGAGAGCCGCCGGATAGTGGTCGAAGTCCAGGCCCAATGCTTCAACGAGGAGTCGGAGCGAATCGTCACCGAGGCCGCGAACATCTGGGATTCGGGCGGACGGCGCGCGGCGGTCGCGTTGATTCAGGATGCGGTCCGGCTCGATCCGTTCAATCAGCGCGCCACCATCGTGCTGGCCTCGTTTCTGATCGATCAGGGCGCTCCGGGCGAGGCCTTACCGATCCTCAAGCGGGCGCGCGAACTGGGGCCGGACTCGGCCGACGTGCTGCGCAATCTGGCGCGCGCCTGCCTCGCGATGGAGCGTCGATCGAGCGCGGTGATGTATCTCAAGGAAGCGGTGAAGATCGCGCCAAGGGACTTCCAGTCGTTGCGGATGCTCGATCAGCTCGGCTATCGCAAGCCGAAGGCTGAGCCGCCGGAAGGAGAGGGCGCGCCCCCACATCGCCGCAACGCCCGCACCAAGTCGAACTGACGGGGAAACGTAAAGGCCGCTGCATAAAATGAGGAAGCCCAGAAAGCTCGCTCCGGTGCTCGATCATATCTTGAAGCGGATGCTCAAAACTCCGCCGGTGAATCCGATTTTGGTCGCATCGACCATACTCCTCCTCAGCGCCGTAGGTGTCGCGTCAAACGAGATGCGTCCAAATCAGCATCAAAAATCCAGCGCAGAAGAGACCAAAAGCGCTCACCGACAAGAATCAGAACCAACGGCTCCGCTTTCGGAGTACCAGTCCACGCAATCGGCCTTGCTCAAAGCGATCCGAGCTATTTATGGGCAACGAGAGGCTGCTGCAAAAGAAACCCACATCGAGTACGAACCTTTCTCTGCGCCATCGAATGTGATCGAGATATTACTGCTCCTCGTCGGTTGCGGTTACACTTTCTTCGCTTGGAAGCAGTGGAGCGCCATCAGAGAGCAGGCGAGGATCGCGAGGGTAACTCTTACGGCCAACCGCGGTGCTCTGAATGCTGCGCGAAGAGCAGCTGAGGCCGCTACGAAAAGTGCAGATGTCGCGGAGCGACAATTGCGACACGCCGAGCGGGCTTGGATAGCCTTCGAGGTCACCGAACTTAACGGTACGCGGCAAATCTTTAACCGAATTCAGAAACTTCAGCCTACATTGCGAGAACCAGAAAGTAGCCCGACTGTTGAGATAGTGCAGCTTCGCATTCACTACAGATTCAACAACTGCGGGAGAACGCCCGCCCGGCTGATAAACGGCAGCGTTCAGCTCATTTGTGCCGATCCTTTCACTCTACCCGTTCCGCCGAATTACCCTTTATCCGAGGTGCAGGAGTCGCTACTGCCACCCGGAAACTCTGCAGTCAATAGCCTAATAGTACAGTTGTTCCCGCCCCGTTTCGAGGGATTTGTAAAGAACCAAGAGTCGCTGATCATTTTCGGGTTTATCCGGTATCGCGACGTAATCGGAGAAGGTGCCGAGTCGACCCACGAAACCCGATTCAGGATGGAATGCCGCTTCCCAGGCTACATCAATGCTCCGGGCGGAGATATTTCTTTCGCCGAGCCGCTGTATTTCTTCTTTAGCGGTCCTGAAAGCTACAACCGCTACACATAAGAGGTTGAACAAAACTCGGTTCGCCGTGGCTAGATTAGGAGTTTGCGCCGGGCGGCATCAATTGCGGTGCAACAGTTCTAGTTACCATAATGTTTCTTATGCGAAGCAAAGTAAAACTTTAGGTGCAGGCGGCCTCAGGGGGGTGCGCGCTAATTATGGGCGGCCGTCCGCGCGTTTTTCATCGCGTTTTTGCCGCGAATATGTGGCCCGATCCCTCGGTTGTCGGTAGGATGTTCCGCATGATGCGACGACCAAGCCTCGTGAACCTGACCCTTGCCCTGATCCTGATCTGCGGCGTGATCGGCTTCGCCATAGCCGTGCCGGCGCGCGCCGCCACCAGTTCGGGCAACGACCGTGCGCTCAAGCAATTTATCCAGAAGCGCTTTCATATCGCGGACCTCAAGGACATCGCGCTCAGTCGCCCCACCCCCTCCCCCATCGCCGGCCTGTTGACCAGGACGCTGACCGTCAACACCGCGCGCGGGACGGTCAAAGCCACCATGTTCACCAATCCGAGCGGCGACAAGGTGATTATCGGCGAGTATCTCGACCTCAACAGCGATCCGTGGGGGCGCGTCAACCTGAGCAAGCTCCATCTAAGCGATCGCGCCACGCAGGGTCCCGCAGACGCACCGGTCACGATCGTCGAGTTTGCCGACTTTGAATGCCCGTTTTGCGCCCGTGCATTCAGCCAAATCGAAACGCTGGTCAACGACAAATATAAGGGAAAGGTAAAGTTAATTTTTAAGAATTTCCCGCTCACGATGCATCCGTGGGCGCGCCCGGCCGCGATCGCGGCGGAGTGTATCCGGCGGCAGAATCCAGCCGATTTCTGGGAGTTCGCGCAGGTGCTTTATACCGGCCAGGCTTCGATC
>DAHVFB010000165.1 GCA_027317185.1 Deltaproteobacteria bacterium | reverse complement strand
CACAAAGACTATCCTGACGAGGCGATTTTCACTTTCGACCGGGAGATACAATTCTATATCGCCTACCAGGACCATATAGCCAAGTTCAAGAAGGCCGGTCTGGACTTCTGCTATCCGCGAATCACCACGGCATGCAAAGAGGTTTACAGCTATCGAGGCTTCGATCTCGCGCTGGCCAACAAGCTAATAGGTGAATGTGCTATACCTGTCCGCAATGATTTTCACCTCAAGGGTCGAGAACGGATCATCGTCGTCTCGGGTCCGAATCAGGGCGGCAAGACGACTTTTGCCCGGACCTTCGGACAGTTGCATTATCTCGCGAGCCTGGGCTGTCCGGTGCCCGGAAGTAAAGCGCAACTCTTTCTCTTCGACGAGCTTTTCACTCATTTCGAGCGGGAAGAAAGTATAAGCAATCTCCGCGGCAAGCTACATGATGATCTCGTCCGAGTTCATCAGATTCTGAACCACGCGACGCCCAACAGTATCATCATCATGAATGAAATCTTCACGTCCACCACGCTGCAGGATGCGATCGCCCTCAGCAAGCGCATCGCAACCAAGCTCCTGGAACTGGATCTATTGTGTGTCTGGGTGACCTTCGTCGACGAATTGGCGTCTTTGGGCGAGCAGACCGTCAGCATGGTCAGCACGATGGTACCCGGCAGTCCAGCACTGCGGACGTACGAGGTTGTCAGGCGGCCCGCGGATGGCCTTTCCTACGCAACGTCGATCGCGGAGAAGTACCGGCTGACCTATAAGATGATTATGGAGCGCATCGGCTGGTGAAGGCGCATCTCCTATTCGAGGATCAGGATTTTCTTCTCGAGCGGTCTCTGCCGTGGAACGAGGGTGCGCTCGTCAAGGATTTGTCGCTGGATACCCTGTTCACCGCGATGGCCAGAGGCGACGCATTCGTCTTTGAAGTGAGCAAGAGGGTCGTCTTGCTGGGTTCCGACAACGGCCTTGAAACGATCCGGTACAGGCAGAGGATTTTGCAAGACTGCCTCAACCAGCCGGAGGTCGTCCGCGAGCTTTACTCTGTCTCGGTCGAGGCGATGGTTGAGCAGAAGAGACACTATCTTGGGGTCTTCGCCCGTTCCCCCGACTCGGTTCTTCGCTACTCGATCGAACTGATGGAAGGATTCCTCGGCATGCTTAAGGCGTTGAGGAGGAGCGCCGATTTGCACGCTGACAAGTTTGTTTCGGAGGGATGGACCGCGTTTTATGCGATGCTGAGACGCGAACTTAGCGACGATTTCTTTGCCCGCGTCGATTATCATCTGGACCGATTGAAATTCCGGGACGGGGTTTTGCTCAGCGCCCACCTCGGCCAAGGCAACAAGGGCGACCGGTATGTATTGCGTGAACCGCCTGACCGAAAGGGGACCTTCCTGACTCGGCTTTTCACGCGGCAGCCGCCCGCGTACAGCTTCACGCTGCATCCCCGCGATGAAAGTGGTTTCAGCGCTCTCGCAGACCTGCGAAACAGGGGGATCGGCCTCGTTGCCGATACGATTGCGCAATCGACGGGACATATACGGAGTTTTTTCGACATGCTCCGAACGGAATTGGCCTTTTACGTCGGGTGCGTTAACCTGCACCAGGTTCTCCAGCGAAGGGGAGTGTCCATGGCCCTTCCCTCGCCCGTGGCCGCGCAGGAGCGCCGACTCTCGTTTCAAGGATTACGCGATGCCTGTCTGGCATTGAGCACGGACGAGTATGTGGTCGGCAATGATGGCGACGCTGACGGGCAAGACCTCGTGATCGTCACAGGCGCCAACCAAGGTGGCAAATCGACTTTCCTGCGCAGCGTAGGATTAGCCCAGTTGATGATGCAGTGCGGGATGTTCGTGAGCGCTGGATCGCTATGCTCCAGCGTTCGCGCCGGCCTCTTCACGCACTACAAGCGCGAAGAAGATACTGCCATGAATAGTGGCAAGCTCGACGAAGAGCTCAGCCGGATGAGCGACATTATCGACCATATAACCCCGAATTCCATGATCCTGTTCAATGAATCCTTCGCGGCGACCAACGAGCGCGAGGGTTCGGAGATCGCGAAGCAGATTGTATCCGCACTGTTGGACAAGCGGGTCAAGATTGTATTCGTGACGCACCTGCATGAGTTGGCGCGCGGTTTCCATGAAAACAATAGTGGTGACGTTCTGTTCCTGCGGGCCGAAAGGCAGGCCGACGGTGTCCGAACATACAAGTTGCTCGAAGGAGAGCCGTTAAAAACAAGCTTCGGAGAGGATCTGTACAATAGTATTTTCGGCGGCTGACTCCCGGCTCATCGGTTTACGGACCCGGACCGCCGGTGGACGCCTTTGCTGCTTGCTCCGGCGCCATCAGTACCTTCAATGGGAGGTGCCGGTATATCCCCCAGGGGATTCTCGCGATCATGAAGGGCAACCGTGCGGCCGAGGGCGCTATCGCGAAGATCACGGATCCTGCGCGCGTATTCGAGTGCGAAGAGGATTGCCTGAAGGCGATTCTCGACGGGAAGATCAAGGCGGAAAACGCCTGCTGGTGCTGAATGTGCCGGAAGCCGAGATCGCGCGCCGACGCTCAGCATGGAAGCCACCGACGGCGCGATACACCCGCAGTGTGCTCGCAAAATACGCTGCGCAAGTATCGTCCAGCAGTTTGGGCGCGGTAACGGATTAGATCATTCAGGGTTCATGGCGTTGCTTCTTGGGTATTCGTGAAGCGGCGAAGTCGCGTTTGCGCTTGAGCGTGATGCAGGGGAATGCACAGATCCGGGGGACCGTGAGCGAGACGCCTCTAGGAAAGGTGCCAGAACCAAACAAACGCGATGGCGACGCCCAAGAGGATGACCGCTGCCAGCCAAACGGGTAGTTCTCGATCCTCGACCTTGGGCCAAAAGGGCCACCACGGAAAGGGGTTCGATTTCATGTCATCTCCGCCCGACGGGATCGGTCCGGACTTGGACCGAGTGCAGAGCACTCGACGCAACCCGCTCGAGGGTCCGGTTCTCGAGATCACTGAAACCGAGAAACACCAACCCCAAGATCACGACGAGTGCCGATGCAACAGCAAGACGGCGAACCAGTGCGGTCGCGCGCGTCTGTTGATAAACGATTGGCAAGTTGACAAGCGCAATGGTCATCGAGGTCAGAACCACAGCGACTCCGGCGGTCTCGGGTGTGATTTTGCCTGTCGTGGCGAGCGCGGCGGCGGTAGCCGTGGTGCTTGCACTGCTCACGAGACCGCCAACCACGCTTAGCCCGAGAAACCCGAAGCTGCCGAAGCATCTTTGCGCTAGGGTGCCGAGAGCCGTCAGAGTGACGAAGAGCGCGGCGAACTTAAGCACGTAAGGAACTGAGACGGGAGAGGACAATTGGAGTTGAGGTATCAAAGCCTCTGCGTGGTCTCGCCGCAGCCATACCAGAGCCAGTGACCCGGCGGTCATGACAGCGAGTGGGAGTAGCGCGGTGGCGAGGGAAGCTGGTGCAAAGATAGCGAGAATGAGGAGGTTGCGCAGGAACATCGCGAGACTGGTGAGCATAAGGACAGCCACTGCAAGCGACACAGAGTTGGCTACTCCTCTAAATACTTTCGACAGTTCGGCCGCGGCGGCGGTGCTGTTCACGAGACCTCCCAAGAAGGCGGCGTAGTAGGTGCCGCACGGACCATACATTCGGAGCATCACGTAATTCGTGAAGCCGAGGCCCGCGATGACGACGACGATGACCCACGCCTGTCGGGGATTCAGAAGTTGCCATGGATCCACGAACACGTTTGGTAGAAGCGGATAGATGACGAAAGTAAGAAGGCCTAACAGCACCGCACTGCGAATCTCCTCCGGCTGCAGAGTCCCTGCGAAACGTGCAAGCCCGGCCTTCCAGGCAAGCAGCATGGTCATGAGGATGGCCGATGTGATGCCGGTAAAGTAGTGGCCTTGCCCTATCAGCGCGCCGACCAAAAACATCACCAATAGGGCTGCCGAGGTGGTCATCTCGAGCGAAGCATCCTTGATGAGGCTTTGAACCTTCAACAATGCCACCAGCAGGAATGTGCCGGCCAGAGCGGCGCCAAGAAGCTGGGGGGCCGCGAGGGAAGTCAACGTGCCGAACAGCGCGATAATCGCAAAGGTGCGGACACCGACCTCCTTTTGTGCCCATTCGCGTTCGAGGCCGACCAAAAGCCCAGCCCCCAACGCTAACGCGATTTGGGATGCGACCTCGGTGTAGGGAAATGACGGAAACATTTTCGATGATTCTGGAGCAATCCTATTTTTGTTCGAACATATGCTTAAGCGTCCAACCAGTCACGGAGGGCTAATAAGGCCACCGATCTCGTCCGAATGACTTGGGCAGCGCGCGCGAGTGGACGGCTGAAAGCGGCTGCTCACTTGCCCGCGTGATCACGGCGATCGTTCGTATGATCGTGGTGCTTCTGCTGGGACTCGCTCAGAACGGCGCGCTTGAGGCTCAGCCACCACTGTGCGGTTGCCTCGGGCTTTTCCTCGCGTACCCGGTGAAGCATCTCAATTACCCAGTCGATATTTGAGAGCGTCGCCTGGCGCTCGCGCGCGGGTGACGTCGGCCGTATGCGCGCGAGCATGCGCTGCAGGAGCGTCGGGCGCCGAATCGCCGGACCAGCGACCGCCTTTTCCGTCCGTCTGATTCCGACTGGCCGCTTCATGGACCTGAATCATCGGTGGATGCCGTTGCCGCTTGCTCCGGCGCCATCACTACCTTCGCGTGGAGATGCTCAAGACGTTCGAGGCTTGACCTGACTGCCTCGGTTCCGGCGGCACGGGTGGCCTCCGCACGGACAAGTGTAGTTTCGGCGGCGGTGCGCAATTCGTTGAGCATCTCCCTGATCTCCGCTTCCAGCCGGCGTCCGCTCTCGCGAACGATCTCGTCGAAGTCGTTAAGTACTCGCGTGCTGTTGAGGGACAGGAGAGTGTCAAGATAGCGGGCGACTTCTCTTTCGATGGTCTGAAGTTGGCGGCGGCGGGGATTGAAAATGTTGATGATTTGCTCTGCGGCCGTCTGGCGCGGGAAGCCGAAATGCTCGCCGAAGTAGAGCCGGCCTTTCACGCGGAATCCGGACTCTTCGCTTACCGCTGGCGGTAAGTCAGCGAGCGCCGGGTCGCCCGAATCGGCGATTCGCCTCAGCAAGTCATTGGCTAGAGCGACGAAGCGACGAGCCGACTCGCGGTACATCGCCTCGGCAACGGGACGCTCTTTCTCCAGCCACTGATTTAGAAGCCGCCGCGAAATGGACTGAGCGATTTCCGCTGCACGGCTATGAAGCGCGGCTCCATGCCGCTCCGTCGCCCGGAGGATTGCGTCGTGGAACTCCTTGCGGGCGGCCGGAATGGCCGTGACCAAAAACTGGTCTCGCCGGTCGGTGCAACGGCGGCTGACCCGTTCCTGCTCGGCCTTGAAAAGATGGCTCAGGTCGCTCAGCGAGCGTTCGGCATTGGCGATCACCTCCCGCATGCGCGCCGCGACGCGTTGAAATTCTTCGACCGGCGCAATCAGCACGTTGCGCTGGTTGTCGATCTCACGGATGAGCGCGGCTGAGAGCCGCTCGATGCCGCGCCGCTCCGCCGCCTCGACGAGGGCGGGGCCGGACTCGCGCGCGATGCGTTCAAGCTCGGCTTGGAGCATTGGCGCGTCGCGTGATGGGCCCGCACCATCGAGCCATTCGGACGCGCTAACCAGAAACACCTTTCCGATATCGCGTCCGATTTTTTGAGCCAAGGTGCGACGCGCGAAATCGGTAGCTTGAGCGCACTCGTTCGGCGTCAGGCGGTCCGCTTTGCTGAGGACGAACACCATCTCGTCCACATGGGCAGTGAGCTCTTCGAGCAGCGCCAACTCCTCGCCCGAGATCGGCGGGTCGGCGCCGAGTACGACCAGGGCGGCATCGATGTGGGGAACGAATGCCTTCGTCACCGCGGTATTGCCCGCGTAAACCGAACCGATACCGGGGGTGTCCACGAGGCACATGCCGCTTGCGAGGAGCTCCGCCGGCAGGAAGACCTCGACAGCCGCCACGCCCCGAAAATTTGTGGGATTACGTTCCTCGGACACGTAGTCGGAGATCGACTGGACGGGAATGTTCTGGCGCGATCCATTCTCGAAATGGACGAGTGCGTGCAGTATCGCCCCGTGACGAAGGATCGTAACGATGGCTGTGACCGGTATAACGCCCGTCGGCAGCACCGGGGTTCCGACGAGCGCATTCAAGAGGCTGGACTTACCGCGTTTGAATTGGCCCAGACAGGCGACGAAAAAGCGCTTGTCGGCCACGCGATCAGCCAGCGCCCGCGTCGCTCGCTCGATACGTTGGCTTCCCAGTTCCTTCGCGACGTCGATCAACGCCAAGAGCGGAAGATGGCGCGAGATCCTCGCGTTGTTCGCGGGATCGTCGAATGCGTGTCGTC
>DAHVFB010000164.1 GCA_027317185.1 Deltaproteobacteria bacterium | reverse complement strand
CGGGGAGGATCGTTATCAGGCCGAGGCGGCAAGGGTGATCCGGCTGTTTGCCGAGGCGATCGCGAAACAACCGTTCGTATTCGCCCATCTGCTCGAAGCGATAGACCTGTACCAGCGCGGCGCGGTCGAAATCGTGCTGGTGAAGGGTGCTGCCGAAGATCGCGAAGTCGAGGAGTGGCTGGCGCACATCGGCAAGCTGTATCTGCCCAACCGCGCCATCTTCGTGATCGGGCGGGACGCCGGTTTCATTCCCGAATATGTTCAGGGCCGGCCGGCAATCGATGGGAAGCTCACCGGCTATGTCTGCCGCGAGCGAGCCTGCTCGGCGCCGGTCACCACGATCGACGCTCTGGAAGCTGAACTGCGCGATTAATCCGGGATGGCCGAACACGCCGCTGCCGCTGCCCGCGAAAACGGGCACGCGCAATTTCCGCCCATCGTGGTCAACCGGGCGTCAGCCGGCAGCCGGCTTCCGCTTCGCGTCACGGTGCTGAACGCCAAGGGCGGCGCTCATCTGGAAGAGATTGCGGCGCGGCTTGCCCGTCCGCCGCTGGCCGATACCGACCTCCTGTTGCTGTGCGAGGCGGGATGGCGCAGTCGGCGATCGGCGCGCCGGGAAGTGGCGCGCGAACTGGCGGACCGGCTTGGAATGAGCTTCGCCTTTGGTCCGGTCTGGAGTATGCCGGGGCGTCGCGAAGGTTCGATCGGCTCCTCTATCGGCAATGCCATCTTATCTTCGCAGCCGCTCGAAGACGTGCGCGTGGTGCCGATGCGGCGCTATTGGCGCGCCGATTTTGCACGCATACCCGGCGCTCCCAATGGCGTGATCGCGACCGTCCGCTTCGGCGGCATCCCGATCACCATTTGTATCGCGCATCTCGAGAGCCGGGCCTCGCCGCAATTTCGCGCGGAACAGATGCGCAGTATCGCAGAGGCCATCCCGCCCACTGGCGCGGCAATCATCGGCGGCGATTTCAACACCACCACGATCGAGCTGGGTGGCCGCCGCATACCGATACCGATCGTTCGCGCGTTGCTCATGCGGCGCGGCCGGCGATGCTGGCCACAGAAATATGAGCCGCTGTTCAAGATTCTCGAACGATGCGGTTTTGCCTTCGACGACGCCAATGTTCCCGGAATCCCCACTTTCACCTTTTCTCGTATGATCCCGCCGTTTGTCCGCCCAAAGCTGGACTGGCTAGGAGTGCGCGGTCTCGCGGTGGTTAAGGGATCGGCCACGGTGGTCCCGGCGCGCGGCTCATTTTTTGCGCCCCGGTTCTCGGATCATGATTTCATCACCTGCCAGGTCCGGCAGAGCTAGATTTTCGGGAACGGAAATGAGCCGCGCGCCTGCTCATAGGCATAGGCGACGCGCAGCACCGTCGCTTCGTCAAAACTTCGCCCCACAAACTGAATCGAAATTGGCAAGCCGTCGGTCGAAAGTCCGCTCGGTACCGCGATCGCGGGCTGACCGGTGGCATTGAACGGCGCCACCAGGGCCACCAGTGCGGCCAGCACCGGAAGCGTTTCGCCGCTCGGCATCCGGACGCGGTCTTCCCCGATTTTCGGCGCGGTAATCTTGCAGGCGGGCGAGATCAGCACACTATATTTCTCCAGGGTGCGCTCCGTTTCGGCCAGCATCAGGGCGCGCACGCGATGGGCGCGCACGTAGTTGCTGGCGCTGACCATCATGCCCTGTTCCAGCAAAGCTCTGACATCGGGACCATATTCGCTGGCTCGTTCGCGCAGCCAGCGCTCGTGATATTCGAGGGCCTCGGCCCGCACGATCATCGTGCGCGCGGTGCTCGCGGCGGAAGTGGCGAGGAATGGAATCGAAACCTCTTCAACTGTGGCGCCCAGCCCTTCCAGCGTTTTTAGCGCGGATTTGAAGGATTTCTCCACCTCAGTAGCTAGCTGGGTGGCCAGTTCCCGGACGACGGCGACGCGCATTCCCTTGATTCCGGCTTCGAGTTCGCGAGTGTAATCCGGCACCGGAATGGAGCTGCTGGTCGTATCGTGGGGATCGGGCCCGGCGATTACATTGAGCATCAGCGCCGCATCGCGAACCGTGCGGGTCATCGGGCCGACGTGATCGACGGAATATGACAGCGGGATCACGCCATAGCGGCTGACGCGGCTGTAAGTCGGTTTCAATCCGACGCAGCCGGTTACCGCCGCCGGAATTCTGATCGAGCCGCCGGTATCGGTTCCGATCGCCGCCAGCGCCGAGCGCGCCATCAGCGCGGCCGCCGATCCGCCGCTGGAACCGCCCGGAATCCGGTCCAGATCATATGGATTATGCACCGGTCCCCAGTGTGGATTGTTGCTGCTGCCGCCAGCCGCGAACTCATGCAGATTAAGCTTGCCGAGCAAAATCGCACCCGCCTCGCGCAGGCGCGTCCACACTGTTGCATCGTGCCCAGGGATAAAATCGGCGAGGATTTTCGAACCGCCGGTAGTGCGGATATCGCGCGTGTAACAGAGATCCTTGAGCGCTGTGGGAACGCCGTGAAACGGCCCCCGATAGGCATCGGCCGCCATCTCGCGCTCGGCCGCCTGCGCCGCCGCGCGCGCGAGATCGGCGGTAACCGTGATGTAGGCATTGATTTTCGGCTCGGTCTGTTCGATGCGATCGAGGTATGCCGCGGTCACCTCCACCGGCGACACTTCGCGACGGCGATAAAGTTCGCCCAGCGCGGCGACGTCGAGATCCAGCAATTGATGGTTATTCGCCATGGAGCCGCCCTCCGTCACTTACCGGGCCGAAGCCGGGCTTGCGCCAGTATCGCCGGGTACGAGAACGCTGGCTCCAATCCATCGAGATCCAATGCGCTGAGCACTTTGGCATCGGCGAGCATCGTGGTCGCGACTTTCGCCACGGAGGCCGCCGAGTCCGCGCTCATCTCGTAATCGAACAGATCGCGCGCCAAACGCGCGACCGCGGCGGGAGTGAATTCGGCCATGACGATCGAAATCCTTCAGTCAACCTTCTTTAGTTGACCTGCTTTAGTTAGCTTTGCCGAAAATTTTAACGCTGTTGCGGAAAGCTGAGGCGTAGTCGCCGCTGACTGCATGCGAAACCAGCACCGGCAGATCGGCCCCGGCGCTGCGATACTGCGCGAGCCGTTCCAGGCATCGCGAAGCCGGGCCGGCCAACGCGACCGCGTCGATCATCGCGTCGGTCATGGCCGCCGATACGCCGGCGCGATCGCCCCGCTCGGCCGCCGCCAGAGCCTGTTTAGCTTGCGCTTCAAAACCACCTTGCGCCCATATGCGATTATAAAAGTGCAGTCCAAGATAAAACGCCATATCGCGGCGCGCGGCGGCATAGGCGGCTTCGAGATTATCGTCGAGAAACACCGGCAGACCCATCGTAACGCCGAGATCCATCGGATCGCGTCCGGCCTTGATGGCGGCCTCGCGCGCGGCGTTTTTCATCCGGCTCATCCGCTCCGGTGGGCACATGTAAAGCATCACGCCGTCGGCCACCTCGCCGGCGAACCGAGCGCTCTGCAGCGTGAGCGCTGCGAAATAGACCGGGACACGTTTGGGAGAGACCCGGAAGCGATAACCGAGATTCGGGATCTGCTGGCCATTCAGGACCGCGGTCAGCAAACCCATGTATTGGCGCAGATAATCGCGCGCGTTGCCCATCTCGATTCCCAACGGCTTGAGCAGCAAACGATGACCGACGCCAAGGCCGAGCAGAAACCGGCCGCCGGATTGTTCCTGGATCATCATCGCGCCGGTTGCGCACACCGTCGCGGCGCGCTGGTAGATATTGATAATCCGCGTGCCGACGGTGATCCGCTTGGTGGCCTGTGCGATCAGATAGCAGCACATCATGCCGTCGTTATTAGCCTCGGGCACGAAGAGTCCGCTGAAGCCGGCGTCTTCGGCCTCGCGTGCGAGCACCGTCATCTCCGGGTATGGCATCAGCGAGAAGGTCGATAACGAGAGCGCACAGCCGGGCATCATTTTCCTCCGGTCGCGAATTGGATCATGCGGATCATACTAAAATCCGATGACGGCGGAATCACCCGGCGAGGATGCGGCTAAGAGAAATCTCTGATTTTAGAACTCCGGTACGGGCTCTGAACGCGTTTACGTTAACCAGGTTCCTCAATCCGCCTGGATGAAGGTGATGGCACTACTTACTTCGGAAGTTTGGTCCCCAGATCAGAAATGAGTTGCTTCGCCCGAGCAATCCGTTCGGGCGTGGCTTTCAACGGTTTTTTGCGGCTGACCTCAGTGTAAGGGTCGTCAATTAGGAAATCGTCGGCAAGAAAAAGAATGGTAGCAGCAACCTCCAGCTCAAGCGCGGAAAAGCGATTCATTATTTCGAGTTTATTTTGTATAGTTTCACTCGAGAGACCACCTAAAGTTGCCGGGGGCGTGATAGACGCCTTAGAGATGTAGATACGGTACGGCACCGAGTGAAAGCCCGGTCGGTCTTCGTATTCGAGCTGTCCAAGCTGGATGGCATCATCGGCGGCGTTAGCCAATTCCTCAGAGAACGGTCCATAGTAGTGATACTCATAGTCGAGGCCGCTATCCCTATCAAGGAGATATAGTGTTTTCTGCAGACGCGTTTTACCGACCAGCTTTCCCCCGTTAAGGGCCACGACACCCGCAACCAGGTCACATCCGTCCATCGCTGCACTCCCTGAGTAAAGCTTGTATCCTGTTTAGCTTATTATTGTCGTCAGCATACACACGAAAAATCTTTTGCGGTTTCGTGATCGACGCAATAATACTAGAAACTTTCGCTATATCGTCCTTGCTACCATCAGCCCGACCAATCAGCACTTGTTGAAGGGCACCGGGCTCTTCATAATCATGAATTCCATATGCTGACAGCGGCACCTCGTCCGTAAGGACTTCTGTGTTCAGGACCTCGCGAAACTCTTCGGTCAGCTTTTTTCGGAACCTCAATAGTGAGTCGCTACGCGTCGCTAGGGCACTGACATCACAACATTTGTACAATTTACGGTCGCGAAGCCGCTGCGCAATGATAGATATCTGAGGGTCATCGGCATCACTCATTTCGGTGATAGCGGCCCATAACGTCGAATCGTCCAGATCCAAATAGGTTTCGAGCGTTGGTGGGGTTTTTTCGAAAAATTGTGCCAGCTTGCTGCGTGATGCTAAACCGCTCCTGCCTAGCTCATCTTGCCGAACGACTGTTCCGACCCTAAACAGCAATGCCGCAAGCATGCGTTCAGCGGCTCGTGTTGTCTTGTGCAAATAAACTTGGGAATAAAGATGATAGCGCGCAAGCAGATAACCCTCCGCTGACTGCAAGGCCTTGTAGCTGAGATATAGCGTAGGGACTGTCGCCAAATCATCTTCACCAGGAATGCCGACCGTGACATCTCCAACTTCAAGGCAGTCAAGAAGCCAGTTGAAATCGAATTGACCAGTGCCGATACCAGACATGTATCGGTCGCGCTGTAAATAATCGAGTCGATCGGCATCGAATTGACTTGATACTATCGTATCGTACATGTTTGCGGGGTTGGCGCGTCCAATAATTTCCGCTATCTCAGATGGCAACGATCGATCAAAGCTCTCCAGAATTCCTCGAATTTCGGTCTGGCCGGTCTGGCCAGAGAGCATTCGAACTGTCCAAGCTTCGTGATCTATCTTCTGTCCAAGCGCCTTTTGTACTCCTTCAAAAGTATGACTGAATGGGCCATGCCCAAGATCATGCAGTAAGGCCGCGATTATCGCATTTCGCGCTTTTTGCTTATCGAAATTCGATTCTCTTGCTTTTTTCTTAAGTATCTGAATAAGCCTACGGGCGTTGTGGAATACGCCAATACAGTGCGAAAATCGTGTGTGAGTCGCACCCGGGAAAGTTAATTCGGAGAATCCAAGCTGCTTTATCCGCCTAAGCCGTTGGAATTCACGTCCGTTCAGAAGTCTCCATGCGAGTTGATCAAGTTCGCTATCGCGCTCAAAAACGATCAAACCGTGGATTGGGTCACGGAGCACGTTGAGTCTTGCTCATTTTCGCTACTTCGGACGTTAGACCTTATTCGGGCGAAAACTTAGCGAACTTTCGCTTGTTTGTCGAGAGCCGGATTGCTTAATTATGAGGAAGACGGTGATACCGTCGCTCAGAGATTACCCCACCAGGATGCGGCGGCGGCGCAGATCGTCGATCTGAGCGGAATCCATCGCCAACAACTCGCGCAGGATTTCATCGGCATGCCGGCCGAATTTCGGGGCAGGACGTTGCAGCACTCCCGGTGTGCCGCCGAATTTCATCAACAGCCCGGTTTGCGTAACCGCCCCGCGATCGGGATCGGTGAGCTCGGCCAGCAGATGATTCGCCGCAATCTGCGGATCCGAAAACAGGTCATCGACGCGGTTCAGCGCCACAGCGCGAATCCCGAGGCCGTGCAGAGTCTCGATCAGCCTGTCG
>DAHVFB010000163.1 GCA_027317185.1 Deltaproteobacteria bacterium | reverse complement strand
CACCGTCTCGGCCTTGTACTCATCCGAAAACTTCCGCCGCTTCCGTTTCCCGTCCTTCTCCACCGTGCACTCCTTGCGCGCGTACTTTCGCGCTTTTCGGAGTGTCCATCAAACCGGGGCAAATCCAAGATGACGAACGAGATTCATGAAGGCGTCGCTCTGCTCGGAAATGGCAGCCAATAACTTTGCACTCGGCCGAACCGCGGAAAGTCTTGTAGGCTTCCGCGGCAGAGATGCGGAAGCGTTCTTTAGAACCTCTTCGTGGAATGCCGGAAAAAAAAGCTCCAAGGCTTCACGACGAACACCCGAACTCAGCCACTTTTTGAAACCAGGCGCCCTGTATTCTGAGTTCATCATGCCTCCTGACGATTTGGTGCGACAACTTGCCGTTTTTTTCTTCTTCCTAATGGCGTAATCGGCACCTTGGCGTTGTACGGCACAGAATACAGAATGGCAATATTCGCCGGAGTCCCTCGCTTTCCCTGCGATTTTGCCGTGGCCGGCGGGTTAGGCGATCGCGCCCGCCCTTTGGTAGCATTCGGCCAATAACGGTCGCAGGGACCGCTAGCTCCGGGGGTGCGGTCATGACGGGGACCAACCGAAGTACACCATCGTCGTATCGATGGCCGATCGAAATGATGCTCGTGTTGCTGCTGATTGCGCAGGGGGTGGCGTGGATGGCGCCGGCGCCCGTCCTGGGGCCGATAATCAAGCAACTCCATATCGGACTTGGCGCGGGCGGCCTGCTGATCGCGATCGTTCCCGCCTGCATCGTAATTTTCTCGCTGGTGGGCGGCGTCGTGTCGGAAAAGTTGGGCGCGGTCCGCACCGGGATCATTGGCTCGTGGGCGCTCGCGAGCGGGCTGGTGCTGAGCAGCTTCACCGGCAGCTATGTCCCGCTGCTCCTGTGCCGGGTACTGGAAGGCCTTGGTTATGGACTGCTGCTCGCGCCAGTTCCCACCCTCGTGATGAGCTGGTTCCCGATGAGCGAGTGGCCGTTTGTGAATATCGCCAATGCGGTCGCGCCCTTCGCGGGACTCACGATCGTCTTCGCGGTGATACCGGTGGTCTATGTCGCGGTGGGCAGGTCGTGGAACGCCGCGATGCTGTACAGCGGGCTGGCGCTGGGGGTGATCGCAATCCTGTGGACGGTGTGGGGGCGCGAGCCGGAGCAGGCAGCCGGTCACACCGAAGCCGCGGGACAGGGTGGTGCCGCCGGCGGCTCGCTCAGGGAAGCGTTCTCGATGCGAGGCGTGCAACTGGTGGGGTTGGCGCTGCTCGGCAGCTTGTGGACCTTCCAGATCTTTACTGCGTTCCTGCCTATATACCTGCATGCGACCCAGGGCATGTCGCTCGAAGAGGCCGATCGCATCGTCGCGATCCTGCCGCTCACCGCCGCTTTCGCCGCCGCTGGCGGCGGCTTCGGCGCGGCGCTCACCGGCCTGCGGCGTCCATTCATGTGGCCGCTGCAATTCCTGATGTTTATCGGCGCGATCGGCGCGGTTACCTTCCACAATCCGATGGCGATCCGGTTTTCCATGGTGGCATTCGGAGCCGGCACTTCCGGTCCGCTCGGCGGAATCCTGACCACCATGATGGAACTGCCGGGAATGACGCCGGTTAAGATGGGCAGCGCATATGGCGTGGTATGGGCGTTTGGATTTGCCGGCGCGTTTATCTCACCGTTTCTCGGCGGTGCGATCGCCGGTAAAATTGGATTGCTGCCGGTGATGCTGGTGTTTTCGGGATTCGCGCTGCTCGCGACCTTCGCGCTTTATTTATTGCCGGAAACCGGACCGGGCCGCCGTGCGATCGCAACCCCAGCGGCGAGTCCATTGTAGGGTGGACGAAATTGCAGGTTGGACGAAATTCGCCCAATCGCGATTGACTTCGTGATTGCTTGCTTAGCGGCCGCCAAGAGGTTAACCATGCCGGATCGCGAATTCTTTGATCTCCGTACAGCGCTTGATCATCTCGAGCGCCATGGTGAGTTGGCCCAGGTCGAGGGTGAGGTGGACTGGAACCTTGAACTCGGGATTCTGGCGCGCGATGTTCAAAGCCGGAAAGGTCCTGCGCTGCTGTTCAGCAATCTCAAGGATTACAACCGTCCCGGCGCTCGATGCTCCAGTCTCGCTACCGGGCTGCTCGGCAGTACGCGGCGTCTGTCGCTGATGCTCGGCTTCGAGGACGAGCAGCCCAATCGCACGCTGATGGAATATGTGCTGGAGCGAAATCGCCGCTTTATCGCGCCCGAAATAGTTGCCAGCGGTCCGGTGCACGAGAATGTCGTGACCGGTAAGGATATCGATCTGAAGGAGCTTCCCGTGCCGCAATGGCACCGGCTCGACGGCGGGCGTTATGTTGGGACCATGGGCTGTGTGGTGACCAAAGACCCCGAGACCCGGCGCACCAATGTTGGTGTGTATCGCAGCATGATCGCCGATCGCGACAAGATGTCGTGCCTGCTGGTGCGCTCGCAAGGCTGGGGCGGTCACTTCAGCGGCTACGAGGCCAGGGGCGAGCCGATGCCCACTGCGTGGGTGATCGGATGGGATCCAATCATGGATTTCGTAGCCTCGACCCCGCATCCGGTGGATGTATGCGAATACGATGTGATGGGTGGATATAGGGGCCGGCCGGTACCGCTGGTCAAATGCAAAACCGTTCCGCTGGAAGTACCGGCGTCAGCCGAGATCGTGATCGAGGGATTGATCTCGCCCGATCCGTCAACCTATCTGCTCGAAGGGCCATTCGCCGAATTCACGCAATATCTGAGCGACCTTCCCACGAAACGGCCGGTGGTGCAGGTGACCGCGATCACGCATCGTAATCAGCCGGTTTTCCGCGGCACGCTGGCCGGAGTCGAAAGCGCCTACTACGGTGCGATTCATCGCGCCGGCGCGGGTTGGAACGTCCTGCGCGCGGCCGGCATTCCAGGTATTCTTGAGGTGTACATCGAACCGATTACCAACGGCACCACCGTGATCGTTCAGATCAAAAAGCAGTACGAAGGACAGCCCAAGCAGATTGCCGCGGCTTTGTGGGGCTCCAACGCGGGACAGTATGCTTTCAAGCGCGTGATCGTGGTCGACGACGACATCGATCCGGCCGACCACGATGCGGTCGAATGGGCGATCAACTATCGCGTAGATCCGGGGTCGGATGATGTCGCGATGTTCCGTGGGATGGCCGGATCGCCGCTCGACCCGGCTATTCCGCTCGAACTGCGCAATATCGCGGAACTTGGCACCGGGTTGTGGAATCGCGTGGTGATCGACGCGACCCGAACCTGGCGGTTTCAGCGCCGTCCGGAATGGAACAACGAGAAATTTCCGCCGGTCAGCCGCAACCGTCCCGAAGACACGGCCCTGATCAGGAGTCGATGGGAGCGGTATCGGATCAAAAACTGGCGGCCTGAATCGGTGTGATGATGAAGAATTCTCACGATTTCGACTATGGCGCGCTGGTCACCGATGACCGCGTGAACGCGGCGGTCTATACCACACCTGAAATCTTCGCCACCGAGATGGAACGGATTTTCCATCGCGGATGGGTGTTCATCGGTCATGCCTCCGAGGTGCCGAATCCGGGCGATTACCGCTTGAAGCATCTGGGCCGTCAGCCGGTGATTATGGTGCGCGATCAGGCCGGACAGGTGCGGTTGCTGCTCAATCGATGCCGCCATCGCGGGGCCGGCGTATGCACCGAGGAGCGTGGCAACCTGCGATCGTTCCGTTGCGCATATCACGGATGGACCTACAAGCTTGATGGGGCATTGGCCGGCGTGCCGTATCCCGAGGCCTATGGCGAAGACTTCCGGCGCGAGGAATATGGGCTGACGAAAGTTCCGCGGGTGGGCGATTATCGCGGCTTTATTTTCGGCAGTCTGAGCGCGGCGGGAGTCACGCTCGAAGAACATCTGGGACGCACTCGCGAACAGATCGACCTGTTTGTCGAGATGTCGCCCGCCGGCGAGATCGATCTCGCTCCCGGCGCGCAGAAGTATCGCTTCACCGGCAACTGGAAGCTCCAGGTCGAAAACGGCATGGACGGTTATCATCCGCCGGTGACCCATGAATCAATCGTTATGGCGGTCGAACGCCAGCGCGGGCGCAAGTTCGACACCTATACTGCCGATAGCCCCGCGGTAACGCGGGATTTGGGCGGCGGTCACGCGATGCTCGACTTTCGTAAATGTCCCGCCAATCGCAGCCTCAACCGCGAGACCTACAGCAAGACCCCGGGCGACGAAACCTTTCGCGAAACCTATGCCGACGCGATGCGCCGGCGCTATGGCGAGGCGCGGGCAGCGGAAATCCTCCAGGCCGGCGGCACGCATATGCTGATCTTCCCGAACCTGATTATTCTCGGCGTGCAACTGCGCGTGATCTCACCGCTGGCGGTCGATAATACCGAAGTCGCGGTCTACCCGGCGCTGCTGCGTGGCGTACCCGATGAGATCAATGAAATTCGCCTGCGCGGCCATGAGGCCTTCTTTGGATCAGCCGCCGCTGGCAGTCCCGACGACACCGAGATGTTCGAGCGGATGGGGGCCGGCTTCGCGGCCACGCTGGAGCCATGGGTCTATATGGGACGCAACCTTAGTGGCGAGCGCGAAGACGGTGACGGCAGCATGGTCGGTCATGTGATGGACGAGATGACTCAGCGCGCGATTTGGCGGCAATGGAAAAAACTGATGACCGGCGAGGCGGTGACGCACAAGCCGGTGCGTTCGCCGGCCCGCCACGTATCCACGAATCCGGAAAGTATCCCGGCAAAATAACCGGCGCAAAAATCGAGCGCGTAACAAGCTATCGCGCAAAAATTGGTCGCGCAAAATTGATCGCGATTGGCAGCCGCCCGAAAAGCTCTGCACCAAGCCCATTCCTGTCATTCTGAGCGCAGGAAAGACTTCCGGAATTCTTTACTTTGCAGACTCCGTTCAGAATGCCCCCGGCTTGTGCAGAGCTTCCTTAGCCTGGACCAGCGAATGACAGCGGTTGTCCTGAATTCGGGGGATGCTATAAACCTCGGATAATGACGAAAAAGGAGCATCGCAAGCCCAGCTATCCGGCGGCGCTGCGGATGGCGCGGATCGCCTTCGAGTTGCCGTCTCATCCATTCGGATGGCCGCTCGACGCAATCCAGCGCGAACTTGGAATCTCCGAGCGAACCCTCAAGCGCTATCTTGCCGCCGGCAAGGAGGGGCTGGTTGACCGCCTCGGGAGACCTTATTTCCAGGTCATTACCGATGGCGGCAAGCCAAAGCTCCGCTTGCCGGCGTCGCGCAAACCGGTCGAGTCCACGGCCTATCAGGCGGTCTCGCTTTCCTTCACGCTGGCGATTTTGAAGTTTCTTGAGGGCACCGTTTTGGAAGCGGGAATCGAGAATCTCTGGGAAACCTTCGCGAAGAGTCTGCCTGCGTATGAGCGCGCCGACCTCGGCGCTCTCGATCGGAAGTTTTATGCGATAGCATACGCGCCCAAGGATTATCGGAGCCTGGGTCATATCCTAAGTCCGCTCGTGGAAGCTTTGCTGCGCGAATACCGGTTACAAATCGACTATGCGACCGGCGTGGTCCACCAGATCGAACCTTACACGCTGCTTGCGTATCGCGGCGGTCTCTATGTGATCGGCAAGACGCCGGCTAACCGGCGGATAATCACGCTGGCGGTGGAGCGGATGCGCAAGGTGGAACTGCTGATTGATGCGGATGGCAGCTTGCAGAAATTCGCCTATCCAGCCGGCTTCCGGCCCGAGCGCCACACTGAAGGCGCTTTCGGAATCATGGTCGAAGAAGCAACAACTGAAGTTGAAATCCTGATCCATAACGGCGAGACCGAGGCCTACCTTCAGGCCCGCAGGATTCATCCGACGCAACGGTTTACCAGGCGCCGCGACGGCAAGGCGTTGTTGACGATGGCCGTGCGTGGAACTGTCGAACTGCGCAACTGGATTCTGGGCTTCGGCCCGTGGTTGGAGGTGTTGAAGCCGCCGGCTCTTCGCGCGCAGGTGGCGGGGCTGCTGCGGCAGGCTTCGCGCAACTATAAGACTTGAATGTCTCGATTGTCGGGATAAACGCAATTGACCGCATCCGATGGTTATGTGCCCGCGCTGCCAGATGACCGAATTCATCAACTCGCTATTCGGCGGCGCCGCCCAAGAAGAACGTCGATCAAGCCTGCCACTAACAAACTTCGTTTAAGCTTGATCAAAAGGGCTTATAGCAAAGTAACTAGCAGTTCCTCGCGAAGCCGATCGGTGGGCGGTCGCAGACTCGGCGTCCTTCGAGCATCGCGTATAGCTCGGCGATCGTTTTTGGCCCTTTTGGCGCGGCTATGTCGCAATCCTCGTTTCTGGTGGTCAGCCAAATCTTCGCTTCCGCCGGCGACAGCGGCAGAAACTCGACCTGCGAGGCGCAGCGGCCCGGACGCGTCACCGCCGGATGGAGTGCGCCCATCTCCTCGTTGGTGGTGATGAGCAGCAGCACGC
>DAHVFB010000162.1 GCA_027317185.1 Deltaproteobacteria bacterium | reverse complement strand
GAACCAGTGGTGTCGTGTTTTCGCCGCGCGCTATGCGGATCAGTTCGAGACCTGGCGGTCCCAGCCGGCTCGCCACCGCCCGCGGATCGAGCCGCGCGAGGTCGCCGAGGCGGCGAATTCCCCATCGCGCCAGAATCGCTTCGAGGCGGCGCCAGTCGAGTTCGAGCATGTCGATCGGCAGCCAATCGAGGAATTCGCGATCCTTGCCCGGTGCGATTATGCGTATACGGCCGCATCGCGCGGCCAGGTATGCCAACTCCTTGTTCGCGGCAACGCCGACGGCAACCTCCAGGCCAACCCGTCGCGCACGCGAGATCAAATCGGAGGCGATCGCGGCCTCGACCGTTTCGGGCGAACTGCGATCGAGATCGTCAAAATGGTTGCGCCGCGAATTGTCATACAGGCGCGCGAGCCCGTCGAGGCTGAGCCATACGCGATCCGGCGCACCGGCCTCGACCAGCGGAGAAATCGATTCGGCCACATCGATCAGCGCATCCAGCGCCGCGCGTTCGGCCGCGGGCGAGCGTCGCGCAATCAGGATTTCGCCAGCGATCGCGCGGGCCTGGGTCGCCGTCATCGCGCGCCGCACGCCGGCCTCCGCCGCCTTGGGCGAGACCGCGATCAACTCGGCCTGCGCCGCCGATGACGCGCTGATCGCCACCGGCGCCTCGCGCAATTCAGGATTGGAACGGATAAACGCGGCGATCGGAAAATCGGGGATCAAAACGGCTGCGATCCGGCTCATGACGATTACCGCTCAAAACCCGGAGCTCCGCATTTTTGCGCCGGCCTGATAAATTGCGCGATCGGGCAGGCTTACCGGATCGGCAGGATCGATTTGCATTCGCCAGGCGGCATAATCACCGGTGCCGCCGAGCTTGTTGCGCGATACGCGGGCCTCGACCGTGAAGCCGTCGAACAGAGCGGGCGCCGATTGCGAAGGACGGCTGAAGCATGGATGGCTGCGCACGAGCGTAAGCGTCAGCGCTGCGAAGGTGCCGCAGATTCGGCGCGGCGCCAGAATCAGCACGGCTGATGAGGTCCGTTCGGCGCGCCGCGCCAGCCGCAATGCGACGCCGGGCGTCAGCGGAAAGGCGCGATCGCCGAAATCGAAAACTGTCAGGCCGAAGCCGCCGGTTTCGAGCACCAGTTCGGCCGCCTTGAGGAAGATGCTGCCGCGCCGGCGTTCGCGCTTTTCATCGGCGCAGCAGACCCATAGGACGCGGGCCAGATCGACGCCCGCCGACTCGATACTGCGCGGGTCGAAGACGCCGGCGAAATCGATCCAGACCGTGGTTTCGCCGCGGCGGGTGGCGTTGGCGAGAAAAGAGGCGGCGAGCGAGGTTTTGCCGGTGGCCTGATGGCCGACGACTTCGTTGAGGCGCCCGCGGACTAATCCGCCGCCGAGGGCAAGGTTGACCGCGTTCAGATCGCAGGGGATGCGGCGGTTCTTGCGGGTCAGCTCGCGGCCTCGAAAAACCTCAGTAATTTCAGGTACTTGCGGATTCAGGCTGGAGCTTGAGGGGATGGGCGCAAGCTCGATTGGGGATGAAATCGCGACCGCCACAACAACGATTTTCGCTTTTTCTTCGTCGTGATGTCAACCGAAGATTGGGTTGTTAGTATTCACGCGAAGCTCACTTCGACCCACGCGTGTTGAATTCGCTCTCGGAATTCTCGCAGCCGTCTGCTAATTGCTATGGTTTCTTCAGAGCGGAAATGAAAGCGCTGTCGTTGAACGCTTTCGAGACCCCATTCCTTAGGGCTCCATTCAGAACGTTTTGTGCGGTTTTCACTCCCCAGTTAGGCATGATCGCCATTTGGCTGTAAGCGCTAAGAAATTTGTTGTAGCTGACCGTGCCGCCCAAGTAATCGACCCTGACATTAATACTCATCTTAGCGATCGCTTCTGGCGGCGAGAGGCTCCTCAAATAATGATTATGTAGGTCGACTAGCGTGACTTCGACCAGGTTTCCGCCTGGCCCAAGGGTGAATCCACGTTCTTCCAACTCGGCTTCAAAGGCGTTCTTCAGTATCACGGATATATCGGTATCCGAAACGATATCCGCTGTTTTCATTCCAAGTCCGTTTATTTTATGCCCAAGAATTTGCGTTGGGCGCTTATCGACCACATGCACTGCAATGTGCGGTGCATGCGGTCCGGCAATTTTCATCGTGGGTAGGGGCGGCGGATAGTCGAACTTGACGTGTCCCGTGGTGAAAACGCATCCACTGATAGAAAAGATCGTTATGAGTCCCGCCGCAACAGCGCGGATCGTTAACCAACGCCCAGCAGCCGAATTAGCTTCTATCACTTGACGCCCCTCAACGCTCATTAACCGTATTCTAATATGTGTACAGGTTAACGTTACGAAGGAGCGTCTCAACCGTTTCCTGTCGCGATGCTACCTCCTGATCGTGACTGTAGATGCATGTCTCAGCTACGGGTATCGCGTGAACACCATTGAGTGTCTAATAAGTATGAATGGTGAATGCATTTCACTTGCGATCGAGGCTTGCTCTATCGATGCAACTGCTGTCGGAGAGCATCAGGCGAGCCGGAGTCGCATCCCCATTAGCAATTCCGCCTTACACGGCGTGTATCACGGTGGTCTGCGCGGAGGATTCCGCTAGGGACAGCTACCCCACTCGTAAATAACGATCGAGTTTTCCCCGTCGATTCCGTGCATATTCAGGTTGAACGCAGCCAGCGCGATGGCATTCCCGCTGTTCGGCATCGTGCTCGGAAACGTCATCGTACCCGACGTGGCCGTGGTTGCCAGGACTTTCTGGTTGCCCTTGATCTGGAACTGATTCGAGCAGTCGCTGACGTAACCGCCAAGATTGATAGAGGCCAACGCATAGGTCTGCGGCGAGGCCCATTTGAACGTGAACGTTTTGCCCAGCGGCGCGCTCCCGAGATCGAAAGGCCCACTCAGAGACGGTGCGATAAGATTGATACCTTCTCCCGTCACCCCACTCACGACGCTGGTTCCGTTGGCCGACCCGCCGCCATTAAGCGCCATCGCGAAGGTGAAGACGGTGCCGGCAGGTGGAACCGGGCTTACCGGGTTGAACCCGCCGAAAAAAGTGTCTTCGACAAAGTCGAGGGTGGTGGTCGGAGTTGGTTTGAACTGCTTGGTTGAGGTGCCGTTCTCGTCCTTGACCAGACTGGTGTTGTTGAACCAGGTGTTGGAGGAATCGTTGATGGTGATCGCATCGATCGTACTTATCGGCGCTCTAACGTCAACGTTCAGGTTCGGCTGCGGGCCAGTCACGCCAGACATATTCGCGTCGATACGCTCTTCGACCTGGACGCCCTTGCCAGTGGAGGCGGGCTGCTGATCGCCATAGATTACGCAATTGCCCGCGAGGTCGCACTTGAAGACCATGTTAGTGGTTTGATTCACCGTCTGGTTCTGAACCGCCACCGATAGCACGACGATGGCGTCGAGCAGATTATGGCCCGAATCGAGCGGGACGAAATCGTTTATGGCCCCGACCGTGGCTGAGCTGACCTTGAGACCTCGTGCAAAGGTTGCGAAGTCGGCGCTTCCGACCGTTTCATCCTCTCCTTCGTCGAGGTAGTTGGTATCGAGCAGCGGCGTCAGATCGGTGTTGGCAAGCTGGGCGCCCCGCTTGTTGATAGTTTTCTGGAGCAGCGAGAGCAACTGGTTGGCACCGTTGAGCGCGATCGTTTCCGGCGCGCTGGCCGCGGCCGGCGGTATCGCGGTCGATCCGATACTCGAAGAGCTTCCGTTGGTCCCGGTGGTGGTGGTCGCGACGCTGATGGACTGGGTCCCCGAGTCCGCCGTAAAGGTCGAATCCTGGGTGGTTCCACCGCTGGCGATCTGGATCTCGTAGTCGTTGTTGACCACGGTCAGCTCACGTAAGACGTAGTCGAGTCCCTTGCCGTTCGTCATCAGGGGTTGGGTGAAGAAGTTGAGCACCGCCGGCTTCTTGATTTTGGCGGCCGTGAGCCATTGCATGATCGAGTTTCTGACGAGGTTCGAGACCAATTGCTCCTGTACCAAAGATGGCGCTGGTACGGTCATCGAAGTGAGTTGAGCGGTCGGCGTGGTGCCCTGCGCCTGGTAGATCATGCTGACGATCAGATCTGTAAACACGTCGATATTGGCGACGCCGCCGACGGGCGCCGCGCTGAAAAGGACGTTGCTGCCGTCGGTCGGTTGAGTTGCGATCAGAAATGGCGCTGTCATGTGGGCCACATTGAACCGGTACTTGCCCGCGACGCTGGTTTGAGTGGTTGCGGTCGCGCCCGCGCTGTCATGAAGCACAACCGTCCCGTGCGCCAGCGGCAATCCGCTCTGTAGCGTGGCGGTTCCTCGAACAAACCGCACGGCGGCGTTGGCATTCGCCACGCATAAAAAAACCGTGATCATCACGGCGACGATAGTCCGGACCATGGCTCCCCTCCCAGGACCTGATTAACGCACGATGCTGCAACTACTGCCCTGGCCCTCTCAGGCTGCTTATATATAGATGAAATTAACCCAGCAGGGCAAATTTTGACTGGTTTTATCGTCGCGGAGGCGTTGCGCTGTCAGCGAAGAGCGCGGTTCCATCATTTAAGCTAATGAAAACCTCGAAACGAACTAATCCGAGCCACGCCCATGAGACCCAGGCTTTATTTTCCCGTCTGACGTGCGTCGATTTGGGAGTTGTCAGCCCCCGGCTATCCCGCCGGCACCGTCAGCTATCGATTCGCGATGAGTCCGGGGGCGCGGCGATCAGAATCAGACCCCGCCCTCGGAGATCGTGAGGTGGTCGGTGCGCATCTTGTCCCATTCCTGGATCAGAAGCCCGTGCGCCGCAAAAAAGGCGCGAATGTCCTTGGGCTTGTAACCGACGATCTCCTCCAGAATCGGCACGAAGACACTTAGCGCATCGTCGCTGATCACGGTCCGCTTCGCGATCTCGGCGATGTACTTGCTCCCGGAAACCGCGATCGTGAAGCCGTTGCGATGGTTGACGTGGAGCATCACGTGGACATCCGAGCTGCCATCGCCGACGTATACCACGCGCTCGCTCGGCACGCCGAGCTTAGCTTGCAGTTCATCGACCAGCGCGACCTTTCCGTAACCGGCGGCCACGCGCACGATCGATTCGATCTCGCCGGATTGCTGGTTGTAAGCGAAGCGGGTGCCCATGACGCGCTCGGGCGGCACCACGCCATCGAGCGTCGAGCGCACCACTTCTTCGGGCGCGGCGGACACCACGTAGAAGTCGAAGTGGTAGCCGCTGACGCCGTCCTCGAGCAGGCGGGCGAGCAGCGCGACGTTGCGCTTGAGCCGAAGATGACGGCCGGCTTCGATCAGATGCTCCCTGCGTACACATCGATACTCGGGGTCATGCCTGAGCAGGTAGGCCAGCTCGCCGCCCTGCTGCACCAGATTCAAACGCGCCAAGCCCTCCGCTTTTTCCTGAAATCCGGAGATACCCAGCAACTCGCTGAGCACCACGCCGGAGTCATTGAAGCTCAAGGTTTTATCGAAATCGCTTGCGAACAAATATTCTTTAATCATTACGACCAATCCACCCCTTCCGGCTGTTTAATCAAACCTCGCGCCTTGCCATTGCGAAACAGTCAGCTCAGATGCGCTTGACCAAAAAGATCGCCCGCTTAGATGTCGTTCGCCGCTGGACGGTCGCCGATCGGCGATCCCAGCGGCAGAAAAAAGCGGCAGACGCCACCCTCGGGATACCCGCCGGAACGGAACCCCCGGTAAGATAAGAAGCGCGACGCGCAGTGGTTGCTGGCGAGCACTTCGGCGTCGATGCGCACGAGCCCAGCCGACCGCGCCCATCCCATCAGGCTTTCAAGCAACAGACTGCCGATACCAAGGCGCTGATGCGTCCCGGCGACCGACAGGCCCAGTTCCGCCACTCCTGATCCACTATCGGATACGTAAAGCCCCTCGGCCACGATTCGGTTCTCGCTCTCCTCAGATGCGCGCAACAGTGCGATAAGACCGACGTGAGAGGAAAAGTTCGGGTTCGTCATCCGCCGCAACGCTGCCGCTGAAGGCCGATGACAGAAACCGTGGAATCGCTGGTAAGCGATGGTGGAGGTCAAATCGCGGAAATATGAGGATAGCCGATCGGTATCGCTTTGACAAAGCGGGCGGATGAGAACGCGCGCGCCATCGTGCAATATCGTGGTCGTAGATCGGTACGGAGCCTGCTCGATACCCGTTATTGGGTTAGTTCCAATGTGATCCATGTCTCAGGCGAGCGTTTTTTGTGGCTATCCTTCGCGTAAGAGCTTAAGCGCCGCTGGTTATGCCCGGATTACAGCTTCGAGAAGTTATTGTTTCTTTATTGGAGCAACCGCCGTGCCGCGCGAAAAGCCGAGCATCGGCGAGGCTCAGAAGCTAAACCTGCCACCTGAAGGCTTTCGATTGCCGGGTTGATGAACAGGCCTGCCTCGTTAGCAGGCATCGAGATTTCCGTCACCAAAATAAGTTTCCGTAAGCTTCTTTAATTGAGCTGGCGACATG
>DAHVFB010000161.1 GCA_027317185.1 Deltaproteobacteria bacterium | reverse complement strand
TCAGATTGGCGATCGCGGCATAATCGAATCGGAACGCGGCGCGGTCGTTGAAATAACCGATACGCGAAAGCATAACGGCGCAATCGTCCACGTCGGGCGACTGCTCCGGGGCGATGTGAGCGACTTCTCAGACGGGCGGCGCGTGATCCTCAAAGTGGATCGCGCCCGGCGCACGGCCGCGATGCTGAACCATTCGGCGACCCATCTGCTGCATTACGCCCTGCGCGAAGTGCTGGGCGAGAACGTGCATCAGGCCGGATCGCTGGTCGAACCGGCGCGCTTGCGGTTTGACTTCGCGCACAACGGCCGCGTCGCACCAGGCGATCTGGTTACGATCGAAGAACAGGTCAACGCGCGTATCCGCGAGAATGCCGCCGTCACCACCGAAGAGATGCCCTACAACGACGCGCTTAAAGCCGGCGCGCTGGCTTTTTTCGGCGATAAATACGGCGACGTGGTGCGGGTGGTCCGGATGGGCGATTTCTCGGTCGAGTTGTGCGGCGGGACGCATACCGGGCGCACCGGCGACGTGGGCCTGTTCAAGCTGGAATCGGAATCGGCGGTGGCGGCTGGCGTGCGCCGAATCGAGGCTTTTACCGGTCAGGGCGCGATCGAGGCGGTTCGCCGCCGCGAACGGCTGCTGGAGGAGATCGGCGATCAGCTTGGCGCCCGCGATGAGGCGGTACTGGACCGGCTGCATCGATTGCTGGCGCGCGAGAAGGAGCTGGACAAGAAAATTCGTGGCCTCGAGCAGAAGCTGATTGCGGGCGAGGCGGCAAACGGGACCGGAGCGGAACAGGTGCGCGATCATGGGGGCGTGAAGATCGTCACGCACCGAGTCGCGGGCGTTGAGGCGCGCGCGCTGCGCGAGATGGCCGACCGTTTGCGCCAGAAATATCAGTCGGCGGTGATCGCAATCGGCTCGGAAGTGGACGGCAAGGCGGCTTTGGTGGTCGCGGTCTCCCCTGACCTGGTCAATCGCATCAAGGCCGGGGATATAATCAAGCAAATCGCACCTATTGTCGGCGGCTCCGGCGGCGGACGGCCCGATTTCGCGCAAGCCGGAGGCCGTAGTCCGAATCAGCTCGGCGCGGCGCTTGAAGCGGTGGCCGCGGCGATCGGTTGAAGGCCGATTTCGGGATGTGCTCTTAATTATCGAGGTCGAAGTGATTACAATCAGGTTCACACTGCGCCTTGGCGTGGAATCCAAATTCTGACGGACAAAATTATTTCCCAGTTAGCCACCGACGATTCGCTCGAATTGCACTTCGACGATCAGCGTCTTTTTACCGAATTGCTCGGCCAGCACGACCATCACCTGCGCACCATCGAGCAGGCATTAGGGGTGCGGATTGGGGTCAGCGGGACGGCCTTGAAGGTGTCCGGCGGCCATACTGAGCAGGCGCTCGGCGGCAAGCTGCTGAGCGATCTTTACGAGATTTTGAAGCGTGGGTATTCGATCTACCCGAGCGATGTCGACTATGCGACCCGTATCCTGCGCGCCGATCGCAACGCCGACCTTAAGGACATCTTCCTCGATACCGTCTATGTTTCCGCGCACAAGCGGGTAATCTCCCCCAAGAGCATCAATCAGAAGAATTACATCGATGCGATTCGCAAGTACGACGTGGTATTCGGTATCGGACCGGCCGGCACCGGCAAGACCTATCTCGCGATGGCGATGGCGCTGGCGGCGCTGATGAAGAATCAGGTGGCGCGGATGGTGTTGTGCCGTCCGGCGGTCGAGGCGGGCGAAAAGCTGGGTTTTCTGCCCGGCGATCTGGCGGAAAAGGTAAACCCCTACCTGCGTCCGCTCTACGATGCGCTGCACGACATGGTGGATTACGACCGCGCCCGCCGGATGCTCGAACGCGGCACGATCGAGGTCGCGCCGCTGGCTTTCATGCGCGGACGCACGCTTAACGATTCGTTCATCATTCTCGATGAAGCGCAGAACACCACTTCGGAACAGATGAAGATGTTTCTGACGCGCCTGGGTTATAATTCCAAGGCGGTAATCACCGGCGATATCACGCAAATCGATCTGCCCAGCGGCAAGCTGTCCGGCCTCAAGGAGGCGCGGACGGTGCTCAGCAATACGCCTGGGATAGCGTTTACCCTCTTCAACGAACGCGACGTGGTGCGCCATCGGTTAGTCCAGGCGATCATCACAGCGTACGAAGCCGTCAGCGGCGATTCTCCCGATCCCGGCCCATCGCGGGAAAACGGACCAGCTTAGGCTCGTGGCGCCGGTCGAGGTGCGAGGTGAAGCCGCGCAGGCCCGCAGCTACGTCGCGGGTGTGCGCGCCGATGCGCTCCAACTGCTTGGCGTCTGCGATCTGGCTGGCGCCGAACTGTCCCTGGTACTGGTCGATGACGCTGCAATGCAGGTACTGAATCGTGAGTATCGGGGTAAAGATCGGCCGACCGACGTCTTGTCGTTTCCTCAATTCGCAGCCGGCGCGGTGCCGATTGGGGCGCGGCGCGCGAGACGGTCTGCGCCGCCAATTGCGCTGGGTGATGTAATCATCTCGCTGGATACCGCGTGCCGTCAGGCGGCGGCAAGCGGTATTAAGCCGCCGGATCGCATTCGTGCGCTGCTAATTCATGGCCTGCTCCATCTGCTCGGCTTCGATCACGAGCGCTCGGCGGCCGACGCGCGCCGTATGTTCGCACGTGAGCGCGAGCTGCTCGCACTGTTGGTTGCCAAAAAGCCTCGCGCAGTGCGCCGCCCGATCCGCACAAGGAAGCTGGTTCATTGAGCCGCCGCGATTCTATCGGCCAGCTACCTGCGGCTTTGCCGGCCGGAGCCGCGATGCTGGCGCATTTCACACGCGCCTCGCGCGAAGGCACCGCGCTCGATAACCTTGTCGCGATTTTACGTGCGGGCGTAATTCGCGGAGCGACCCGTATGATTCGTGGCAGACGTGCCGTGGTATGCATGTTCGACGCGCAGATGACTGAACTGAAGCAACTGTTAAACCGCCGCAACCGCCGGCGCTATGAGCCCTTCGGAATCGCGATTAACAAACGTTATGCTTTTCGCATGGGCGCACGGCCGGTGATCTATCTACCATGGCGGGAGGCCCAATCGATCGTTGCTGCCGATGAGCACTGGCGGGTGGTCACGATCGATCTGGAAAGCACGCCGCCGGTCGACTGGAGTCTCGAACGCGAATGGCGGCTGATGGGCGATATGCCGATCGAGCCGCAGCAGGTGGTCGCGCTGGTCGAGAGTTGGCGTGAGGTTGACGAAGTTTTCGCCCGCTTCGATGGCCGTCCGCCCTGCGCCGGAGTGATGCCGCTGAAGGACCTGTTCGGAACGCCGTGAGAATCACCTCGAACACTATCATTCGCGCGGCGCTGGCGGCCGCGAGCGGCGTCGCCCTGGCCTTGGCTTTTCCCAAATTCGATCTCAACCTGCTCGCCTGGGTAGCCTTCGTCCCGCTGTTCTATGCCATCGATGGGCTGACGCCCGGCGTCGCTTTCGCCTACGGATGGGTTCAGGGACTGGCGTGCTACATCGTTTCGGTTTACTGGATAACCATCACGCTCAACAGCTTCGCTCACCTGCCGATCGCAGTGGCGGTGCTGCCGATGCTGCTGCTGTCGGCGATCCTCGCGATCTACACCGGCGCCGCTGTATGGGCAGGCGTGTATTGCTCGACCCGGACCCGCATTCCTTTCGTAATCGCGTTTCCGATCATCTGGGCGGGAATCGAATGGTTGCGCAGTTTCTTTCCGATCGGCTTTCCGTGGAGCTACGTCGGTTATGCCGAGTACCGCAACCTGGAGTTGATTCAGTTCGCGGAAATCACCGGCGTATATGGCGTTTCCGCTTTGGTCGTATTTTTTAACGCGGTCCTGTACTCGGTGGTGTTCGGACGCCATAGCCGCCGTGTCCAGACCATATCGCTCGGGACGCTCACCGCACTGATGGTAGCCGCGTTGGCGTTCGGCGCAGTTCGGATACATCACTTCGATCACGCACCGGCGCGAGGGAAGTTACGGGTGGCGATGGTTCAGGGCGACATTCCCCAGTCGATCAAGTGGGACCCGGCGTTCTTGCGGAGCAGTTTCGAGGTCTATCTCAAGCAGAGCAAAATCGCGGCGCACGAAAATGTGGACCTGATCGTATGGCCCGAAGCCGCCGCCGCTTTTCTATTTCAGCCGACCGACGACTACCCGGCGCAGCTCATCGAGGATGCGCAATATAGGACGCGCTTGCTGGCTGCGGCGCGCGCCGGCGGCACGCCAATTCTGTTCGGCGCTCCCGCTTATGGATTTCAGGATGGTCAACCGGTTTTCTATAATCGGGCTTATCTGGTTTCGGCGCAGGGACGAGTGGCGAATTACTACGACAAGATGCAACTAGTGCCGTTCGGGGAGTATGTGCCGCTGCGCGCGGTACTCGGTTATTTCGTGCAGAAAGTCGCGAAGGGTTTCGGCGACATGATCCCGGGCCGCGTCCAGACAATTTTTGATGTTAAGGGCGCACGTCTGGGCGTTCTGATCTGTTATGAAAGCGTATTCCCCGACCTTACCCGCCGCGCAGTCAAGCACGGAGCCGAGATCCTGGTAAACATCACCAACGATGCGTGGTACGGCGACAGTTCCGCGCCATACCAGATGCTCGCGATGGCCGCGATGCGGTCGGTGGAAACCAAGGTTCCGATGATCCGGGTGGCGAACACCGGCATCAGTGCGATAATTCTCCCGGCGGGACAGATCGTCGCGCCCACTCCGCTGTTCCGGCGCACCAGCGAAGTCGAAGAGGTCGCTTACCGGCCGGAACGGACGATCTACACCATCGTGGGCGATCTGTTCGCCGAAATCTGCTTTGGGTTAACTATCGCGGCGTTGCTTTTTGCATGGCTCCGCCCCACGCCTCCTCAAACTTTGGAGACCTCGACAATTGCATCTGCGGCGGGAATGATCGGCATTAACGGCAGCGGTTGAGTGGATTAACTGAGTTGCCGCGCGATCGAATCTCATGCGATAAATAACGCCTGTCTCGAGGCTGATCGCAGACGCTGAGACAGCGCTTTCCGACGGGAGAATAGAGCCATATGCAGTGTCACATGTTCCACCTGATGCCCTATCCGTATCTGCCGCCCGATTTCGACGATCTGGAGAAATACCCGACTTCGTGGGTGACATTCTCGAACAAGCACTACGATCCGGCCAAGGGCCAGGACCTCTACAATCGCTATCTGGATGAACTCGAATGGGCCGAGGAGCTGGGCTTCGATGGCATGTGCGTCAATGAGCACCATCAGAACTCCTACGGCACCATGCCGGCGCCCAACATCATGGCGGCCGCGCTGACCCGCCGGACCAAACGCGCAAAAATTCTGATCCTCGGCAACGGCCTGCCCCTGCGGGACCATCCGTTGCGGGTGGCCGAGGAGATCGCGATGCTCGATGTGATGTCGGGCGGCCGGATCGTCTCCGGCTTCGTGCGCGGCGTCGGCGTCGAATACTTCTCGATGGGCGTGAACCCGACCTACTCGCGCGAACGCTTCGCGGAGGCCCACGATCTGATCATTCGCGCATGGACCGAACCCGGGCCGTTCGATTTCGAGGGCAAGCATTATCGCGTGCGCTATGTGAACGTATGGCCGCGGCCGATTCAAAAGCCGCATCCGCCGATCTGGATTCCCAGTTTCGGCAGCCGTGACACCGGCGCCTGGTGCGCGCATCCAAGCCGCAAATACCCGTTTTTGGCCACCTATCTGCCGGACAAAACCGTAGCGGCATTATTCAAGACCTGCTTCGATACCGCCAATCAGCATAACTACGAGCTTTCGCCCTATCAGATCGGACGCCTGATGCCGATTTACGTCGCCGAAACCGACGAACAGGCTCGCCGCGAGGGTAATCAGCATATCGCCTGGCTGTTCCACAACGGTCTGCGCTACATCCCTGAAATGCTGTTTCCACCAGGCTATATTGCGCAGTCGGCAGCGCTTTATATGGCGAAGACCTATAAGGAAGTGGACTGGACCAAGCTCTCGGTGGATGAGATGAACGAGGCCGGCTACTGCGTCGTGGGCAGCGTTGAGACGGTTAAGCGGCGGCTCGCCGGTTCGATGAAGGAGCTCGGCTGGGGCATCCTGATGGCGCTGCTGCAAATCGGCGACATGCCAGCAGATCGCACGCGCAAGAACATGAACCTGTTCGCAACCGAGGTGTTGCCGCACCTGCGCGCCGAGTTCAACAACCTGCATCCGGCGATAAAGAAATCGGCCTAGCGGGCGGGTCTG
The DNA here is from genome assembly GCA_027317185.1 of Deltaproteobacteria bacterium. Classification (GTDB taxonomy): domain Bacteria; phylum Desulfobacterota; class Binatia; order Binatales; family Binataceae; genus JAJPIG01. The sequence goes on along the minus strand of DAHVFB010000161.1, from coordinate 361 downwards.
GGAGAGATTGGAATGGCGCATAAAGAGGAAATGATCGACCTTCACGGGAGCCAGGTACAGGTATTGAGCGGAGGCTCGGGAACACCGCTGCTTTACCTGCATAGCGCAGGCGGCGAGGTGGCGTGGCTGCCGTTTTTCGAGCAGCTTAGCCGGGACTTCAAAGTCTATGTGCCGGCTCATCCGGGATTTTCAAAGTCATCCGGACTGGACAAAATCGACAGCGTCCACGACCTGGTTTTCCACTATGTCGATTTGATGGACGCCCTCGGGCTCAAGACCGCGTTCGTGGCTGGCCTTTCGCTGGGCGGATGGATAGCGGCGGAACTGGCGGTTCATCATCCGGAGCGGGTTCGCAAACTGG
>DAHVFB010000160.1 GCA_027317185.1 Deltaproteobacteria bacterium | reverse complement strand
GGCCGAGGCTCATGCCGCCGCCGTGCATAAAACATTCGCGGATCTCCCGCTGCCACGCATGGAGCGGTTCAAAAATTTTGCCAGCGAGCCGGGTGACATCGAAGATCCGATGCAACAGGGCCACGAAGCCTTCGCGCACTGCCGCGACGAAATCATGCGGCTGGTTCCGCGCGTGGTCGACCGACTGCTCAGCGAAAATTGAGATGCCCGCGCCCGAGTTTATCAACCCGTCCGACGATCAAATCCGGGCGATCCTTTCGACGCCCGCGACGGTCGCGGTGGTGGGATGCTCGGACCGGCCCGTTCGCGACAGCTTCGGAATCGCGAAGTTGCTGCGCCAGAAGGGCTTTCGCGTCATCCCGGTTAACCCGACACTTTCCGCCGGCGCACTGATCGAAGCACTGGGCGAGCGATGCTATCCCGATCTGCTTTCGATTCCGGATCCGATCGAGATGGTCGATGTGTTTCGGCAACCGGGGCATCTGCCGGAAATCGTCGATCAGGCGATTCGCAAAGGCGCGCGTATTCTATGGTGCCAGCTCGGCGTGGTTAACCTCGAAGCGGCGCACACCGCGCAGGCGGCCGGGATGACGGTGGTGATGGATCGCTGTCCCGCGATCGAATATCGCCGGCTGTTCGGCTGATTTCTTCAGATGTCGATCGCGTAGCCTGAGTGATCGGTGGCGGACGAAGTGGAGGCGGATGTGAAGGTTGGAAAATGGGAGACCGTGACTGACGATCAGCTTGTAACCACGCCCATTTTCGACCTATCGCGGCGTCGATCACGTCATACCGCACGCGGGACGAAGGATTTCTACATCCTCGAAGCGCCGGCGTGGGTGAATATTATCCCGCTCACGGCCGGCCATCAGATTGTTTTCGTTCGCCAGTGGCGTCATGGCATCAGTGGTTTCACGCTCGAGATTCCGGGCGGCATGGTCGATCCGGAAGATCGCAGTCCCAAAAGCGCCGCGCGGCGCGAGATGCGCGAGGAATCCGGCTACGACGCCAAGCGGATTGTTGCGCTCGGGCGGGTGCATCCGAACCCGGCGTTTCAGCCGAATTGGTGTTACACCTATCTCGCGCTTGACGCGCACCAGGTTGGCGAGCCGATTCCCAACGCTGATGAGGAGACCGAAGTGGTTATGGTGCCCGCCGCGCAGGTGAGCGGGCTAATCGCGTCCGGCAAGATCACGCACGCGCTGGTGATCGCCGGATTCGCGCTGTTCGATCTGTATCGGCGCAAAAATCGCGCGCGTTGAAGAAGCCTGGGCCGGACCGCCGTAGCGGCGGCGGCAGAAGCTGTAGACCGGCCATACCGCAAGCGCGAGGATGATCGCGATCACGAAGTCTTGGTGGCCCGGCGATTGGGACAGAGCCAGCCCAAAAGTGGCAAGCCAGACCAGAATCGGTGCGATCACCACGGCGGCCAGCCCCAAACGTCCGCCACCGATTACGAAAAGTCCCGTGCGCGACGGCTGGAGGCGGCGCAGCTTTACCAGCGCCGCCATTTCGAGCATCAACGCTCCCATATAAAAAAACACATCGAGCACCACCAGGGTGACGAACCCGAGCGGCACCAGCAGGGTGAAGATCAGGCAACAAAGCAAAATCGATTTGGCGGGCGCGCGCGATCGCCAGACTTCGGCCAGCGCTTTCGGCAGGTAGTTTTCCGATGCCAGCACGTATGGCATCCGCGACACCCAGAGCATCGCGGCCTCGAAGATGGCGAACGATCCGATCGCGCCGCCGATACCGATTGCGACTCCCAGCAGCGGACCGCCGATCGCCGCGCCGGCCCGTGCGAACGACCCCGTTTGCCAGCCGGCGCCGCTGGAAGCACCGTTGAGGGCGACCGCCAGCGGCAGCAGATATCCGAGGATCACGATCGGCATCGCGATCCCGATCGCACGCAGATAGTTGCGTCGCGGCTCGTGAATTTCGGCGGCCACCACGCTCAAGTTCTCCCAGCCGCAGAAATTCCAGATGACCACGCTCAAGCCGCCACCCAGGGTGCCCAGGAAATCATGGCCGGCTAGCTGCCCGCCGGGAGGACGCCAGTGAAGCAGGTGGGGACTCCCGAGCAGAACCATCGCGGCGAACGGCAGCAGCAGAATGAAGGTCAGCGCCACCGAAGTCCGGCCGACCGGGCGGATTCCGAGCAGATTGAGCAGGCCGGCGATCCACACCAGAACTATCCCGAGGCCCGCCTGCGCCATGGCGTTCAGCGGAATGAGGAACGATAGATAGGCGGAAAACAGCACCGGGTAAATCGCCATATCAACCGCGGTATACAGGATGGTGAGGTAAACCTCGGCGAAGCCGGCGAACGGCCCGAAGGCCTCTTTGACCCATTGGTAGAAACCGCCCTGCGCAGGGATTAGCGCGGTCAACTCGGCGGCCATCAGGGCGGTCGGCAGGCTCAGCAGGAGCGGCACCGCGAGGCACAGCAGTAAGGCGAGGCGCGGTCCCGCGATGCGAACCGCATCTTCAATTCCATAGGCGCCGCCGCTGACGGTCAGGTACATAAGGCATATCAGCGGGAGCAACTTAAGCCGGTGAGTTGCGAGACCGTTGCGAACTGAAGCCGGCGCGCAATCGCGATCAGGCGCCGATTCGATGGGTGGGGGCTGATCGCCGAAGCTGACCGGGTTCATTGCTAGTCCTGACTGAGCGTGTAGCGGAGCGGGCCGGCGCGAGCAAGTAAGATGCACGAATCTGTTCCGGAGGAGTAAAAATATCCGTATGCGGGTGAGTTAGTATTGTTCGATGACCTTAAGAAGGGTTGCGCCCGGGCTTGGCGTGCGCAAGGCTATTGAACCGGAGGGTAATCAGGGCGCAGGGTCAACGTCGATGGTCCACGTTGAACCTCGGAAACTGCTGTGTTAGTCGTACATCTCAATTTTTCCAGTGGAATTCCTCATTTGATGAAAGGTTTTTTTGCGGGCGCCGCGGCAACGCTGGCGGTGACGCTGGTATGCTCCGGCTGCTCGACATTACGCACTGATTACGATCGATTTCCGATCGGCGACGCGAGCGCCGCTGGCGAGCATCCGTTCGGCAGCGCCCGGCCGGTCGAGATTCCCGCACAGGCGCTTGCGATGGGCGCTTTCCTGAAAGCCGAGGTGGCGACCGACCAGGGCGATCGGACCGAAGCGCTCGATGACTACCAGCAGGCGGTAAAGTACGATCCGGCAAATTCCCTGCTACGGCTTCGCCTGGCGACGCTGTTCGTACGCAACGGCGAGTTGAAGCGCGCGCTGGACCAGGTTAACGAGTCGGCCCAAATCGATCCGAAATCGGCCGATGCGCACCTGTTGGCGGCCGGAATTCAATCCGCGCTGGGAAATGACCAGGCCGCCGAGCAGGAATATAAGACTGTCCTGACGCTGCGGCCCGACAGCCAGGAGGCTTATCTCTATCTCGGGACGCTTTACGCGAAACGCGGAGATTACGATCAGGCGCAAAAGACCTTTCAGAAGCTGATCTCACTCGATCCCGATTCCTTTCTGGGCTACTACTACGCGGGCCGCGTGATGGTTGCGGCCAAGAATTACGATCAGGCCGAGCATTATTATCGGCAGGCGCTTAACCTTAATCCGCAATCCGAGCTGGTGCTGTTGGATCTGGCGCTGCTGCGCGAAATCGAGAGTAAGCCCAAAGAGGCAATCGGCTACTATCAACGGGTCCTGCAGCTAAATCCGAACAATGAGCTGGTGCGTAAGCGGCTGGCGGAGTTGTACGTCGGTCAGAAAAAATACGACGCCGCGATGGGGCAGTTCAAACGGCTGGAGCAGCTCGAAACCAATCCGGCCGATACCCGCACCAAAATCGGATTGCTCTATTTCGAACGTGGCGACTTCGCCGAAGCCACCACCGAGTTCAACCTGGTGCTCGGATCGGAACCGAAGAACTGGGCCGTGCGCTATTACCTGGGCGCCGCTTACAGCGAGCTCAATCAGAACGACAAAGCGGTTGCGGAGTTCCAGGAAATCCCCGACAGCAGCGCGCATTACGTCGACGCGCGCCTGCAACTCGCCTATCTTTACGATAAGCAGAAAAATTACGATCAGGCGATCGAATCGCTGAAACAGGCCCAGGCGCAAAAGCCGGCGGATACCGAAATAATGGGCTTTCTGATCGGCGTTTATCAGGAGAAGAAGGACTATCCGGCAGCGATCGCACTGGCCCGGAAGATGGTCGCCCTCGATCCGAAAAATGACAAATATCATTTCACGCTCGGCGCGCTCTATGACGAAAACCATCAGAAGCAACTGAGCGTGACCGAGATGCAGAAGGCAATCGATCTTAATCCGGCTAATGCGCCGGCGCTGAACTATCTTGGCTACTCCTATGCTGAAAACGGGCGGAACCTGAACGAGGCCGAAAAACTAATCAAGCGGGCGCTCGATATCGAACCTGAAGACGGGTTTTATATCGATAGCCTTGGCTGGGTGTATTACCAAAAGGGCCAATACGCCAAGGCGATTGGAGAGTTGCAACGCGCCGTGAACCTTACCAGCGACGATCCAACCATTACCGAGCACCTGGGCGACGCCTATCGCAAGCTCGGCAGGCCGCTCGAGGCCCGGCGGGAATATCAGCTTGCGCTCAAGAAGGCGTCGGAAACTGACCAGGTCGAGCGGCTGAAAGGCAAGCTGCAAGGCCTGGAAAATGCCGGCCAGGCCGCTCAAAGTCATTAGTCGCGATTGCGCCCTGGCGCACGGCAGGTGGCTGCTGTGTGCCGCATTGACACTAATCGCCCTTGCGATCGGCGGATGCGCGACCGCCCATATCGTCCCGTCCTCGCCGTCGGCGCCAGTTCCGGACCCTGCGCAGGTGAAAGCCTTGACCGCCATGATGATCGAGCGCGACCGCACCCTGCGTTCGCTTACCACCGGCGCGGTGATGGAATATCGCGACGCCGATCAGCATGTGAAAGCGAGCGAGCAGATCGTCGTTCGGCGTCCTGCCCGGATCCGGATCGAGGCCAGTTCACCCTTTGGAGTGGTGCTGGTGATCGTGGTCGATGGTCAACGGCTGCAAATCTTCGAACCGGGGAAAAATCTGATTATGCGGGGAACCGCGAGCGCCGTCACGCTCGCCCGCTATTTGAGGATTCCCATGGAGCCGGAATCCGCGGTTGACCTGCTGCTGGCGGTCGCGCCGGGAATAGATCGTGACGCCAGCCAGGTGCAGGCCGCTTTCGACGCCGCCGGCGATATCGTCTTCAAGTACCCGGCCGCCGATGGTTCTACGCGCGAAGCGATATTCGCCGGGCAACAATTGAACACGGTTCGCGAACGCGATCGCGATGGCCGCTTGCTCTATGAAGTTCACTATTCTGACTATCAAAATATCGGCGCGTTATGGTTCCCCTACCAAATCGACGCCAAGTTTCCGGTTGCGGGCACCGCGCTGAAACTCACGCTTAAACGGCCGATCGTAAATGGTGAGATTTTGCCGGCCAGCTTTGTTATCGTCCCCGCACCTTCCACCAAGGAGATCGATCTTGATCAGGTCCAACCCGCTGGCGCTCCGGGCAGCTAGGAAATTGTCCGCCATGTCGATGGCGCTGGGCGCGCTGATGGCGGTCGTGACGGTGGCGGGCTGCCGGGTCAGTCGCCCGGTTATGGATCACGCGCGCGCGCAGGTGCTTTACACGGCCACCACCACCGATCCGAAAACATTCAACCCAATTCTGGTGACCGACGCGGGTTCGGGTGCGGTGCTCGACAATCTGTTTGAGGGGCTGGTCAAATACGATGCGCTCACCACTTTGCCCGAACCTGATCTTGCCGAGCGCTGGGAGATTGGCGATAGCGGCCGTTCAATCACCTTCCATCTGCGTCCCGGTATGAACTGGAGCGACGGCCAGCCGGTCACCGCGCACGACGTGGTGTTCACGATGCGAGTGGTGTACGACCCGCATGTCCCCAACAGCATCCGGCCGTCGATCACGGTGGACGGCAAACCGATCAAGGTCGAGGCGCTTGACGATCATACGGTTCGGATGACCCTGCCGCGGCCATTCGCGCCCTTGCTGTACGCGATCGGTTTTCCGATCCTGCCCGCGCATGTGCTCGAGCCGCTGTTCGATGCCGGACGCTACGAGCAGGTGTGGGGAATCGACACGCCGCCGGCAAAAATCATCAGCGTTGGACAATTCCAGATGACCGATTATGTGCCGAGCCAGCTCGTGCAGTTTCGCCGCAACCCGGATTACTGGATGAAGGGCGTGGACCATCAGGTGCTGCCACGGTTGCGCGGACAGACGCAATTGATCGTGCAGGATCAGAATGCCCAGTATCTGCGTTTTCTCTCCGGGCAAATCGACGTTTATGCGCCGCGGCCCGAAGAAGTGGCCTCGCTCAAGCAGCAGGCGGCGGCGCTCAAAATCACGACCCAGGAGATCGGTATCGATACCGGATCGCTGTTCTTCGCCTTCAACCGCAACCCGCGCCATTACGTGCACGATGGCGTGACCGATCCACGTCTGCGATGGTTTACCGACCTCAATTTCATGCGTGCGCTGGCGCATGCGGTGGACAAGCGCGGGATGATCGACCTGTGTTATCGCGGGCTGGCCGTGCCGGCGGTTTCAGACGTTTCGCCGGAGAACAAAATCTACCACAATCCGAATCTCAAGGATTACGGG
>DAHVFB010000015.1 GCA_027317185.1 Deltaproteobacteria bacterium | reverse complement strand
AATCTCAACCTGATCGGTGCACTCAGCATAGCGAATACAATCGATAAGATGGTCGTTGACCATGCCTGCCGCCTGCATGAAGGCATAGCATATCGTCGAGCCGGCGAAACGGAACCCGCGCCGAGTCAGTTCCTTAGCGATCGCGTCCGACGCGGGGCTGGTGGCCGGGATCTGTTCGCCCGCGCGACGGGCATTGCGAATCGGTACGCCATCGACGAAACGCCAAATAAAGGCATCGAAGCTGGAAAACTGGTCCTGAACCTGGAGAAAAGCCTTCGCGTTGCCAACTGCGGACACGATTTTTAATCGATTGCGGACAATTCCCGGGTCGCTCAGCAGGCCCGCGACGCGATCTGGACTGAAGCGCGCGACGGTGGCGGGATCAAAACTGCAAAATGCCGCGCGATAACCTTCGCGTTTTTTCAGGACCGTTTCCCAACTCAGCCCCGCCTGTGCGCCTTCGAGGATCAGTAGTTCGAATAACTTCCGATCGTCGTGCAGCGGCACGCCCCATTCAGTATCGTGGTAGGCGATCAAGAGCGCAGTGCCGACCCACGCACATCGCTGGAGATTTCCCGGTTTCATTTACAGATTGCGATCCGCGTTAACCTGGGGCTACTCGACGCCGGATGAAAACCGACCCGAGCAACAGCACGATAGCGATCGGCAGCAGATAAGGCGCGGCGCTTCGATAAACGGTTATCATCGCCCCGCGCCGCTTCAACACCTCCGCCGGTGAAATGTCCATCGCACCGCCGGTCTGGGAGCTTAATTCGCGCAGCAAGCCGAGGCTCGGCGGCCGCAACTGCAATTCAGCGGTGTCAGCGGAGGCAGGCGAGACAATAAACGGGCATCGTTCAAGCGCCTGCTCGACGTCATTGGCCTTGAGCATCAAAGTGGCAGTGTAATTGCCGGGCGGCAGGGTTCCGGCATCGCCACGGTAGAGCGAGGAATCGACCTGACTCATCGAAACGTCAAGCACCAGATCCTTGCCGGCGATTCGACAGTAAAGTCCCGCTACCGGCTCTGCATCGGCCTTGACCGCTTCAAGTTTAAGCCCCTCGGCGGCATCGATAACCCGTAAATCGAACGGACCGGCTCCGCCTTGACGCATCGTCCAACTGACCAACTGAGACCAGAACTCGGCATACCGATTCCATCGAATCCATCCGATCGTGGTCAGCGCGTCGGGATCGGCCGTGAAGACTGCCGCGCGGCCGAGTCCATATTGCCAGGTGGCCAACAGTGGCTCGGTTTTGCCGCTCTCCCGCAGCTTGAGCGGGACCAGCGCCCCGTCTTTGGCTTCGGTATCGGCAGCGAAGTCCAATGGAGGGACCTGATCAAGCTGGATACCATTCAAAATCGAGCTCTTGTTGCCATACTCGATCACGTGGTCATGGCGGCTGCGATTCGTTGTGCGTTGCGTCAGATGCACCATCAGTTGAGGCAACTTCTCGATATCGCTGACCCGGTAGAATGTTCCCCCCGTCAGGCTGGCGAAATCCTTCAGCAGGCGTAGATTGGCCAGATCGGGACCGATTCGAATGGTGGAAACCTTGATGCCTTCGCGCGCGTAATCGTTAATCAGCGTGTCATGGTCGTGGTATTCGCGATTGGTATCGCCATCGGTCAGCAGAATCACCTGCCGCACCTTGATGCCGCTGGCCAGCATCTCACGCTCGGCAATTTCCAGTGCTTCTTTAAAATCGGTCCCGCCGCCCGGATCCAGACGCTCGATTCGATCGACCAGTTCGGCCCGATCCTCGCCCAGCGGCTTCAGATGCGCCAGTACGTAAGGTTGCGAATCAAATGCGATTACGCCGGCAAAATCGGTGTCATCGAGCTGGTTCAACAGCGCAATCGCGGCGCGCTTCGCATAGCGAATACGCTCACCATCGCGGACCTCAGGATCGCGCGAGTTGTAACTCATCGAATTCGATCGGTCGATACATAGATAAACCGCGACCGGCTCGCGCGTCGGTGGGGGCGGCTGTGGCCGGAAGTTGACCGGCAGGGTCTTCTCCAGTTCGCTGCCCTTGAATTTTCCATCCAGCATGGTGGCGCCGGTGACCACCAGGCCGCCGCCGAGGTCGGCGACATAATGCGACAACGCGCTCTGCACGGCAGGGGTTAATTCAGCCGCGGTGACATCGGCGAGGATCACGGCCTGATAGGCCAGATAATATTGGGACTGGTCGGACAGCGCGGAGGGGGTGCGCAGGTCCACTCGCAAATGGCGCAGATGCAGGGCATCGGCCAGGCTTTTGCTGTTGGTATTGGAGACCAGCAGCACACGGGGGGTATCGAGCACCGATACCGACGCGTTGAGGGTCGGATTGGTCGTCACTACCGGGGCTGGAAGCGACAGGCCCACGCTCATATCGTAAGCGCCCGGACGATCAACTTCGTACGGTAGCTCAAATCTATTCAAGCCCGGTTGCAGGGAGACGGTCTGTTGGCCCACCGCTGTGCCGTTGCGGTATAGAAACAGCTTGCCTGCGACCGGATCGCGGGTTTCGCTTTCGATATCCAGCCGCACGGCAAACCGTTCGTAAGCCCGCACCACTCCGGGCGTACTGAGCGAAGTAAGCGCGACCCGCCCCAGTGATGAGACCGGCGGCGTCGAAGCATAAATTCGCACGCCATCCTCGGTTAGCGCCGGCACCTCGGCGCGCGCATTACCCGCGGTCTGGTTGCCATCTGATAGCAAAACGATGCGCTTTTCGAAGTCAGCCGGGAAAATCCCCATCGCGGTGGTCAGCGCCGAATCGATATTGGTCTGACCGCCATCGACCGGCTGATTGAGGCTGCTCAGCAGCCGGGGATCGCCGAGCGGCATGATCAAGCGGGTATCGCGCCCGAAGCCTATCACCGCCAGCCGGTCCGCCGGATCCATCGCGTCTGCGAGCCCATGTATCTGCCGGCGCATCCAGGCCAGTTGGTCCGGCGCAATCGATCGGGATTGATCGACCAGGGCGACGACCGCCAATCGCGATGCGCCCATGTGTACCGGGAATTCTATCCCCGCCAACAGAACTACCAGCGCCGCGAAGGCGAGGGCGCGCACCAGCGCCTCGATGGCGCCGATGATTCTGCGGCCCGCCACCATCGCGATCAGGCCCGGCGCGGCGAAAACCGGCGCGAGAATCAGCAGCCAGAGCAGAGATGGCCGTTCAAACATAACGTGGAATCCGTCGCCGCCACCATTCGCCGGTTAACAAAATCGATTCCGCCAGCAGCGCCAGTATCGCGATCGCCACCAGCCAAACCTCGAGACTTTCCATCCCCATGGTCATCGGCAGGCTCTGATGGCCTGGCCGCGCAGCAGTATCGGCCGCCGGAACCGTTTCGGGACCGGCCGACAAGTTGGATTCGTCTTCGTTGAAGTAGTTCGCGTAGACCGAAGTCTCTCCCGCCGGAGTGGTTACCCGGTAACGGCCGGCCGACAGCGCCGTGAATCCCGCATGACCGCTGCGGTCGGCGGAGAGCTTTTCTTCATGGCGGTTGGGATCGATAACCGTCACCGCACCAGTGGTCGGAATAGTCACGTAAGCGCCGGTCGCGACCACCTCAAGACTTTGCGGCGCGGTCAGCCGCTTAATCAGGTGGACTGTCAGCAGGAGCGCGTCGAGATCGTCGGGATTGAGCAGCAGGCGATCGCGCACGTCGAAGGCAATCAGCCCGACCCGCTCATCGCGATATGTGCCGATCGCCGCGAGCGGAATCGCCGGACGTCCGGCCGCCGCCACCGACTGCGCCAGGATGCCGTCCTGCGGCCCCAGCGCCACCTCGCGCACCTGCGCGAAACTCAGCGGCTCGGCCGCAGCCTCGCGGCGGGATTGATTATGCAATTCAACTCCCGCGATCGTGCCGCGCACGGTGATTCCGGCTTCTCCAGGAGCAGGCGGGAAGATCAGCAGGATGGCGGGTGCATGCAATCCCGGCAGGTAACAGTTGTGCATCACGACCAGCGCATAAGAGTCATTCGCCGAGGCCCGATATTGCGCCGGATCGAATGCCGCCACGGTGAGGTTCTGATTGATGCCGAGCAGGATACGCGAAAGATCGTCGCGTACCGCGGCATCGGCAGACAGCACCAGAGCGCGGGTTTTGCTGTCGCCCGGCGCCACGTATGCCCACCGCTGATTGTCGGCCGCGAGCGCATCATCCGGCGCTGTCAATTGCGCATGCACCAGGCCGCCGTGCGCCAGCGGCCCGAAAGGAACCACAGCCTCTTCATCAGGCTCGATCACGATCGGGGCGGTCAGCCGCTCGCCACGGTCGCTCTCGATCGTGAGCACGGCGCGCACCGCATGTTGCGCGAAGCTGCGAACCACGCAATGTCCCTGGCGAATACCTGGAGTGCCGGGCGCGAGCGAAACGATCGCGATGTTTTCCGCCGGCGCGCCCACCAGGTGAAGCTTGAGACGGGCAGGATCGAGCGCATCGGCCACCATCGAAGAGGCCGGCGCGCGGTCGGTAAACAGGTCAATCGCAGTGGCCTCGCGCGCGCGGATCAGCGCCGCCTTGAGTGCCGCCGGCCGCGGCGCCACGGCGGCCGCTTCGAGGCTCATCAGCGCACTGCGGATGACGGCCCGATCGCTGGTTTCGGCATGAATCACGCGCGCTCCGAGCGCATAGCCAATGATGCTGAAGCGGGTGTCCGCCGGCGCTCGCGACACAATCGCCAGCGCCTCCGATCGGGCATGATCGAGCCGGCTTTGGTTGCCCTCGCGCGCACCCATCGCGGCGCCCAGATCGAACACCATGGCGTGGGTGCGATGAAGCTCGATCGGTCGGAGCACGGTAAGATAAAGGCCCGCCAGCGCTAGCGACAGGGCGGATAAAGCCGCCGCTTCCAACCAGAACAGCGCGTCCAGGCGGAACATCCGGCGCTGCACCACCGGCGCGCCAATCTCCTCGAACAGCATCAGGCTGGACACGTCGATTGTCGTCCGCGCGCGAGCCCGCAGGTAGATCAGGACGAGTACCGCGAGCGAGCCGAATAACCAGACCAGGTTGAACGGGCTCAAGAGTCCCATCAAACCACCACGCCCAAACGCGGAAACTCGCGTGTGATCACCTGGTCGACGCTGGCGGCTCCGAACGCGCGGACATAGGTGATCGCGTGGCGCTGGCAAAAATCGCGCAGCCGTTGCGCCATCGTCTCGACCCGCCGGCGATAGCGATCGGCGCTGTCCGCGGTCATCGCGACTTCCCGGATGGTTCCGCTCTCGCTGTCGCGCAGCCGCAGCATCCCGGCGGAAAAATTTCCGCTGCTCTCATGATCGCCCATCACATGAATGGCTTTTATCTCGTGGCGCGCTGCCGCCAACCGGGTGAGTGCGTTCTCATAATCGGCGGGATCAACGAGGAAATCGGAGATCAGCACGAGCAGGCCGGGCGCGCGGCGCTCCAACAGCAGTTGATCGGTCATCGCGGCCAACTGCGTGATACCCTCGGGACGGACGCCCAGCACAAAAGGTTTCAAATCGGGATAAAGTTCCCGCCGGGAGTAAAAGCCGGTCCGTGCAAGCTGCATCGCCCCACGCCGCATCGCGAAGGTCACAATTCTAACCGCGTCGCTCTCGCCCATTCCCATGTAGGCCAGCGCCGAACCCAGCAGCAATGCGAAGCCAAGCTTATCGTCGGTTTTCGGCACGCCCATCGAGGCGCTGGCATCGATCAGAATCGTGACTTCGACCTGACGAGTGGCGCGATAGGTCCGAATCAGCAGGTCGTCGAGCCGCGCCATCGCATTCCAGTCGAGGAACCGGAGGTCGTCGCCCTCGGCGTAACTCTTAAAGTTTTCCAGCTCGATCCCGATACCCTGGATCCGGCCCAGCGTCCGTTGCCCGACGCGCCCGCTACGAGCGCGCTTGATAGCCAGCGCCAGACGGTCAAGCCGCCGCAGGAAATCCGGCTCGAACGCGCGCACCTCGAGCATCCAAAACCTCTCGTCAACTACGGGCCGGGCGGACCGATTTGACCACCTGCTCGACCACCTGCGCGGCGTCCACCGCATCCGAATGAGCGGCGTAGTTCAGCATGATGCGATGGCGCAGGGCGAGCGGCGCGATCATATCGATGTCGTCGAAGGCGATATTCGCCCGTCCGTCGAGCAGGGCGCGCACCTTTGCGCCCAGGATCAACGCCTGAGCCCCGCGCGGGCTGGAGCCGAAGCTCACATAGTGGTTCACCATTTCATCGGCCGGAGCGGCCCGGCGCTCGCCGGTAAAGCGGGAGTTCGATGGCTGCGTGGCGCGAACCATCTTTGCCGCATACTGTTCGATCGCGGGTGCGACGATCACCTCGCGCACCAGGCGCTTGAGCGCTTCGATTCGCCCGGCTGCTTCCTCCTGCGTAAAAATCGGCTCGATCCCGGCGTCTTCGGGTCCGGTGGTCGAGGAAATTATCCTTATCAGTTCGGCTTCATCGGGGAACTCGAGGCTGACCTTGAAGATGAACCGATCAAGCTGCGCTTCCGGCAGCGGATAGGTTCCTTCCATCTCGATCGGGTTGAGCGTGGCCATCACAAAATAGGGCGGCGGCAGCCGATAGGTCTTGCCGGCTACGGTCACCTGCAGCTCAGCCATCGCTTCGAGCAAGGCCGATTGAGTCTTGGGCGTGGCGCGGTTGATCTCGTCCGCCAGCAGGATATGGCAAAAAATCGGGCCGGACTGGAAACTGAATTCGCGGCGGTTGTCCTCGCCGGTCAAAATAATCCGCGTGCCGGTGATATCCGCCGGCATCAGATCGACCGTGAACTGTATCCGGTTGAAACTCAGGTTAAGTGCGGTGCCGAGCACTTTGACCAGCGTGGTCTTGCCGGTGCCGGGAACACCTTCAATCAGCACGTGGCCGCCGGCGAACAACGCGCTGAGCAGTCCTTCGACCGCCAGTTCGTGACCGACGATGACTTTGTGAATTTCGCCTTGAATGCGGCGGAAGGTCCGCGCGAAATCCGCTACCGTCGGGGTTTCAATCTGCGCTGCGTTCATCGATCGAATATCCGCCTGATAGTGCTGCGTTCCGCGGCCGGCACGGCCGCTCGGCCGACCGGCTCGTCCGGATGCTGGTCCGGATTGAGCGGCGCGTTGATTTTGGGTGGATAGGAATGGTTTCCCGCATGACCGGATTGACCGGGATTCGCGTTGATTGCGATCTGGAAATTGCCATCGTTTTTCTGTTCTCGATCGGGCTGCCCGTAGAGACCTTGAGGATCGGTGCCGCCGCCATGAGAGGCGCCGCCGGAGTCGTTGCCGCCGCTGCGTTGTTGATTGGCGGATTGACGAGCATTGGTCCCGCTTTGGGGTTGCCCCGCGCGCGGTAGACTCGGTGGAGTCTGCATCGCGAGCGAACCGGGAGTGCTGGATTGCTGCTCATTTTCGGGAACCGTGGCGGGCGTTTTCGGAGCGTCTTGCGGGTTGCCGGCATCGCCGGACTTGGGCCCATTCGAGGCCGACGGAGGTGGATTGGAATCTTCCGGTGGTGCTGAGTTCTGATCATGACCGCCGTTGTCGGCGAGCCGTAAGTCCATCGGCGGCGGATTTTGCCGCCCCGTGATGCGATCCTGCAGATTACCGGCTAAAGAATGAGCCGATTTCATCATTTTCGACAGCAGGTTACGATTTTGCTCCCGTCGCCGCGCCGCGGCCATCATCTGAGCCAGCTTGCGTAAGGTGGCAGGGTCGCCGGTTAATCGCGCATTGCCGCTGGCATGATGATCGGAGGAGTCGAGATTCAAATCGCGCAGGTTGAGAGTAAGCGGCTGATGGTTCGCGCTGGCGAGCATCAGCGGCCCGCGCCGGTGCGATAAAAGTGGAGCGATCGAAAGCGCCAGAATCATCGAAGCGAGCAGGGGGAAAATCCAGCGTGAGATCCGTTGGCGCTCGATTCGCGCGGGGGTAAATTCATCCCGCCGCAGCATCGCGTCTTCGACCAGATAAGGCCACAGCGCAGAGCGATTCGGCTGATCCTGCAGCGCCGCAAGCGTGAGCAGGCGGCCCTTCATTCCGGCGCGTTCATCGGCCAGGGCGGCGGCATGTTCCGCGCTGCGCTGATTCCGCCAGCAGTTTCGGAGCGCGAAAAAGAGCCCGGCGAGACATCCGATCGTGACGGCGGCGGATACCGCGAGAAATGCGACCGGCATCAGAAAATAGGCCGCGAAAACGATCGTTGCGCTGGTGATCAGCAACAATGCGAGCGAACTGAACAAACCCGCTTGCAGGGCCAGTCCATTAAGCCGTACGCGGACCGAAGCGAGTTGCCCCAAAATAAGCCGAAGTTTTTCCTCGCTCCGCTGATTTTGCGAAGAGGACCACATTAGTACAGATCACTCCGAGCGCCGAGGTCTACTTAAAAACCGATCTACTTAAAAACCATAGTTAAGGCCCCATGCTGGCGCAACTTCAAAATATTCTCTTAATCAAAAAAGCCAGCCCACGGTGCTTTTGACAAAGGTGCCGTTCGATCCGCGGGTCAAACCGAAGCCCACGCCGGCATTGAACTCCAACCGCGGATTGAGCAGCAGGTTGATGCTTGGGGTGATGAACTGCTCCTGATATGGCAGACGGGCAAACGGCGTCATCGGTCCGAGATCGCCAAAGTATTCGAGGCCCGGCTCCAGCCAATCGAGCAGACGGTAACTGATTCCACCTGCGGGTTGGAAATCGATATTCTTGTTGCCGGGCCCATTGAACGGCTTGGACAAAGCGAAGTTGCCGACCACGGTCCATTTACCCCACACGGCCTGTGCGATCGGCATCACGTCGAGGCTCAAGGGATTTGGATCCGCGGTGCTGCTCATGTAATCCAGCTCGACGTTCATCCCGAACGAAATCGGCCAGCTCTCGGTTTGCGGAATTCCAAAATGGACCTTGGTGCGTGCGCCCGCATACTGGTACGCGCCGGTATTGAACCGCGCGGTGGCGAGGTACTGGCCGACTTCGAGCCATGGTAAAAGTCCGTAGGTGAATTCGGTGGTGTTGTGAATCTGGTAGACCGGCAATTTCTGATGAGCCAGCGCCCCATTGGCGCTGATCACCGAGATGGAATGCAGCTCGACCATCAAGTGATATTGCGGCACGGTATCGACGTAGTACAGCTGTAATTCGTAAAAGCCGATTGCTCCGGCGCGGCTGGCGATCAAAACACACACCAGGGCCGTTGCCAGGGCAGCCCAGATTCGCGTCTTTTGCACGGCGGCTGATTCCGCTGTTCGATCCGTTAGGAAATTTTAATCCCGGCATCTTCGAGCGCGCCCAGCGCGATCGCCGACCAGTCCAGATCGGCCCGGCCACGCGCCAGGTTGGCGAGCGCCCGATCGCGCACCATGCTCGCCATCGGCACCGGTACGCGGGTTTCCGAGCCGAGTCGCAGCACCAGCTCGACATCTTTCAGCCCTAGTTGCATTTTGAACCCGGCCGGCTCGAAAGCGCGTTTGACAATAGTGTTGAAATAGCCCTGATAAAGCGGGCAGGCGAGCAGGGTGCTGGATAGCATTGCGGCGACGGCGGCGCGATCGAGCCCGCTTTTTTCGGCCAGCGCGAGACCCTCCGAAATCGCCTCTATCGCGCTGACGATCATGAAGTTGCCGACCAGTTTAAGCACGTTGGCCGCGCCGGGATCTTCGCCCAGGTCGAAAGTCTGCCGGCCCATCGCGTCGAGTAGCGGCCGCACTCGAGCTTTGGCTGCGGGTGCGCCCGAGATCACGATCCAGAGTTGATGCGCCTGCGCCCGTTCCGGCCGTCCAAAGACCGGCGCAGCAACATAAGTGCTGCCGCGCTGCGCGTGATACTCCGCGAGCTTTCTTGAGATGGAGGGCGAGACCGTGCTCATCGAGAGGTGGATGCCGCCTTTGCCCAGGCGCGCAGCCAGCCCATGATCGCCAATCGTCAGACTTTCGAGCGCCGTATCGTCGGCGACCATGGTCACGACGATTCCCCCGGCCGTGGCCGCTTCGGCGGCGCTGGCGGCGCGCTTCGCGCCTTTAACCAGCAGCGGTTCGGCTTTGGCGGCGGTGCGATTAAACACCGTCACCGTCAGGCCGGCCTCGAGCAGCGCCGCGGCCATCGGTAATCCCATGTTGCCCAATCCGATAAATCCGACTTCTGCATTCACAGCTACGGTCCTCCCGGTATTTCAGCTATCGATCGAGGTTCAGGCGCCACCATAGGGTGTGATCAACGTGAACGTCCAACGCCGATACGCGGACAAAGATGCGCGACCGGGCACGCCGAGCATCGCGGCGACAGCGGATGGCACAAAGTCTGGCCGAAGGCGACCAGGATTCGATTGTATTCGAGCCAATACCTGCGCGGCAAAACTTTCCTGAGCGCCACTTCGGTCTCGTCCGGCGAGCGCGTGCGGACCAGACCCCAGCGGTTGGAGATTCGATGAACGTGGGTGTCGACGCAGATGCCGGGTTTGCGAAAAGCCTCGGTAACCACCAGATTCGCGGTCTTGCGGCCAACCCCCTTGAGCGTGATCAATTGGTCAATACGGTCAGGGACGCGGCCCTCGAAGCGCGTGATCAAGTCGGCGCAAATCTGGCGGATCACCCCGGTCTTGGTGCGATAAAATCCAACCGGATAGATTAGCCGGGTGAGATCGTCCGGCTTGAGATCGAGGATCGCTTGCGGCGTCGCGGCGTGGCTGAACAGGCGCTGCGCGACCACCGCGGTGGTTTCATCGCGGGTGCGCAGACTCAGGATACAACCGATGAGGGTTAAAAATGGATCGTCGCGTTCGGCCGCCACCAGGCTCAGAATCGGAGCGTTCCAACCCGCCGACTCACGCCGCAGTATCGTCAGCGCGCGTCCGATGGTACGGCTGGTAAGCGATGGCGCAGTGGCTGCCGGCGGCATCGGCAAACCGGTGCTACCGGTGCTCGCGATCGGTCGGCGCATTGCGGATGAGATCTAGCATGCGGTACAAAGCTTCCGAACAATCCCAGTGAACTCAAAACAAATTTGTTGGTTTCAGACGCGGCGAATGCGATGGGCAATCAGCCTGCCGGTCGCGATCGTCATGCTGATGGCCCTGATGCTGCCTGGCGCCGTCACGCCGCCGGCACTGGCCAGGCCGATCCGCCGTCATACGCTCAAGCCGACGCCGCCGAAAGTGCCGATCGATTGGGATAAGCTCACGCAGGAGGCCAGTGGGCTGCTGGCCAATTACATTCGGATCAACACCACCGATCCGCCGGGCAATGAACTACCAGCCGCCAAAATGCTGCGCGAGAAATTTCTGGCGGAAGGCATTCCGGCGACCATCTGGGAGTCGTCGCCCGGACGTGCGATCCTCGCCGCCCGTCTGCACGGGATCGGCCACCATACCAAGTCGATCATTCTGCTCAGCCATATGGATGTAGTGCCGGCCAATCCCAGGGAATGGCAGGTGCCGCCGTTTTCAGGGACCCTCAAAAATGGCGAGATCTGGGGACGCGGTGCGCTCGACGATAAAGGTCCGGCCGTGGTCGAGTTGATGGCGATGCTGGCGATCAAGCGGATGGGGGTGTTGCTCAATCGCGACGTGTTGTTTCTGGCCACCGCCGGTGAAGAGGTCGGTGGCGCGGCGGGAGCGGGCTGGGTGATCGATCACAAGCCGGAACTGTATTCGGACGCGGGCTACCTGTTGAACGAGGGCGGCGGCATTCAGATCGAGAAAGGGCGCAAGCTGTACACGGTTTCCGTCACCGAAAAAACCCCGCTCTGGATCCGGCTGACGGCCAGCGGTGCGCCCGGTCACGCGGCGGTGCCGCCCGCCAGGACTTCGGTCACGCGGCTGATTGCGGCGCTCGATCGCCTCGATACCTATCGCACCCAGATACGGGTGATAAATCCGGTGCGCGATTACTTCCACGAGCTTGCCACGCTGGGCGACGCGCCGGCTCAATTCAACGACCTCGCCAAAGCCCTGCGCGATGATCCGGCCTTCGCACGAAACTTCGTCGAGTCGCCGTCCCAGAATGCACAGGTACGCGACACCATCACACCCACCGTGCTGGGCGCCAGCGACAAGACCAATACCATCCCGGCCACCGCGTATGCCGAAGTCGATTGCCGCCTGTTGCCCGGCAGCGACAGCAAGGAGTTCCTGGCCTCGATTCGCAAGGTGATCAACGACAAGTCCATCAAGAGCGATGTGCTGCTGAATTTTCCACCGGTTTCATCGCCGCAGAAATCGCTTTTGATGAATGCAATCCGGATGGTTGGCCACCGTTTCGATCAGGCGCCGGCGGTGCCGCGGCTGCTCGATGGTTTTACCGATAGCCATTACTTTCGCCAGAAAGGCATCGTGGCCTACGGCTTCATCCCGCTTGAGATCGCTCCGGCCGAGATGCACGAGGTGCATGGGGTCAATGAGCGCATTGCGGTCAAGAATCTTCAGGGAGGGATTGAACGGATGGTCGATCTGCTGGAGATTCTGGGTGGACGGGAAGGAAGCTAGCTTCGCGAAACGGCTTATGAACCAGAGTGCTGGTGAAGAGGTCTAACAATGATCCGCGCGGGCGTCGGACATTCAACCGCGAACAATCCCCATAATGCGGCCGGCGAGGCGACTGCGGCCGCGCTTAGGGCCGCAGGCCTAACCAGGGCCGAGGCGGCGATCTGTTTCGCCACTACTGCGCATGGTGCGGCCTTCCATCCGATCATGCGGATCGTGAGGGAGACCGCCGGCACCGATGAGGTGGTGGGATGCAGCGCGATCGGAGTGATTGCGGCGGAGCATGAGATCGAGTCCGGACCCGCCGTGGCGGTGCTGGTGATCGGCGGCGGAGATATTACGGCGAGGCGGTTGTTTGTCCCCTCCACGCGCGGGCGGGCAACTGAAACCGCAAACGAAATCGCCGCTGCGGTAAATCGATCGAGCGGCTCCAGCAAGCTGCTGTGCCTGTTCGCCGACACTTATAATCTCGAGCCGGGAGCGCTGCTCGCCGCGCTCAATCGTCAGTTGTCGCCCGAGGTCACGGTAGTGGGCGGGGGCGCTACCGAAGACGGCACAGTCGGCGAGACCTTCGTTTTTTGTGGCGATACGGTTAGCTCGAACGCAGTCGCGGGGATGATCCTCAGCGGCGATTTCGATCTGAATCTCGGCGCTTCGATCGCCTGCGTTCCGCTCGGCCGGGGTCATCGTGTGACCGCGGTGCGCGACAATGTGCTCGCCGGACTCGATGGCCGTCCCGCGTTCAAGGTGTTCGCCGAAACCGTGGGACCGCTGGCGGAAGATATGCGCCGGGCGATGGCCTTCGTGTTTCTCGCGGTGCCGCACGATGCCAACGCGGAGCGGCTGGAGCGCGGCAACTATTTCCTGCGCAACGTGATCGGCGCGAGCCCGGAGCATGGCATGCTCGCGGTGAGCCATCGGCCGCAAGTTGGCGATCTGGTGGGCTTCGCGCTGCGCGATGCTGAACGCGCCCGCAATGACCTGAAGCTCACGCTCGATGAAATGAGCGGGCGTTCAGCGATCCCGCCAAGCTTCGGGTTCTACTTCGATTGCGTTTCGCGCGGCAGCGGGCTGTATCAGCTTCCGGGACACGATTCGGCTTACATCCGACGGCATTTTGGTCCGGTACCGGTGATCGGTTTCTTTACCGGCTTCGAAATTGGACCGGCCGGGCCGTTGCCCGGGATGCTGCAATATTCAGGTGTCCTCGCGATGCTCTCCGAGCGCCACCGGATGCTGAATTAGCCTCGCGCTGCGCCACCGGCTGCGCCCAAGTTCCACGAAACTTGCGTGTTGAAAACCATTAGTGCTACCAAGGCTTTCTGACCGGCCTACGCCGGTGGCCGCAGCTACGGAGGGAATTAAATTGGATTTCGGCTTTTCCGAAGAACAAGAGATGCTGCGCGATGCGGCGCGGCGCTTTCTCGCGGACAATTGTCCCACCACCTTCGTGCGCCGGATGATGGCCGATGACAGCGCGCATGATCCGGTCTTCTGGAAGAAGTTGTCGGAACTCGGATGGCCGGGCCTGCTGATCCCCGAAAACTACGGCGGACAGGGCGGAACCTTCCTCGATATGACGGTGGTCCTCGAGGAAGCCGGTAAAGCATTACTGCCGGGACCATTCTTCACCGCCTCGATTCTCGGCGCCTCGGCGATGGTTGAAGGCGGCTCCGAGGCGATGAAAAAAGAATTTCTGCCGAAGATGGCGGCGGGCGAATTTATCGGCACGCTGGCGGTGGCCGAGATGTCCGGACGGTTCGATCCGGCGGGCGTCGAGATGAAGGCGGCGAAAAAAGGATCGAACTGGATACTTTCCGGCGAAAAGATGTTCGTTCCCGATGCTCACGTGGCCGATGGAATCGCAGTCGCGACGCGAACCGGATCCGGCGGCGGCGATCGCGGTATCACCATTTTTTGTGTCGGTGCGCGAGACCCGGGTGTTACAATCACGCCGCTCAAGACCGTCGATATGACGCGGCGGCTATGCCACGTGAAGTTCGACGGTGTCGAAGTGCCGGCCGCCAATATCCTCGGCGCGGAGAACGAAGGCGGCCCACTGCTGACGCGCCTGCTTGAAATTGGCGCCACCGCGCTGTCGGTCGAGATGGCCGGCACCGCGCAAAAGGCGCTCGATCTCTCGGTCGAATATGCCAAAACCCGGGTCCAGTTCGGCAAGCCGATCGGCGCTTTCCAGGCTATCAAGCACAAGTGCGTCGATATGATGGTAGCGGTCGAGAATTCCCGCTCGCTGGCGTATTATGCCGCCTGGACCGTGGATCAGCGCGCGCCGGAAGCCGCCTCGGCCACCGCGATGGCCAAGGCCTACGCCTCCGACATGGCCAAGAACGTCACCAGCGAGGCGATCCAGGTGCATGGCGGAATCGGCTTCACCTGGGAGCACGACATGCATTTGTACCATCGCCGCGCGATCGCGGATGAGTCGAATTTCGGCAATGCGCCGGTCCATCGCGAGACGGTGGCGAAGCTGGTGCTCGACTGAACCGGTTTGGCGGATAATCGGATTGGAGCCGCGGCATTGAAGGCTGCGGCTCTTTTTTATTATGGATGTTGTGGTCAGATCGGGATTTAGAAAACGAAAACTGTTCGCCGCGATGCGTCCGGGATCTCTGCTCGATATTCCGTCCGGCGCGGGCGGTTACTCGCAAGCTCTGCGCGAGCTCGGTTATACCGTGGTCTCGGCCGATCTGATGCCACCGGCGAACCGGATCGCGCCGCTGGCGTGGGTGCAGGCCGACGCCAACCAGACCCTGCCTTTCGCGGACGCCAGCTTCGATTACATATTGTCGCGCGAAGGTATCGAGCACCTGGAGAATCAGGTTGGCTTCGTGCGCGAATGCGCGCGCGTGCTGCGTCCCGGCGGCATGGCGGTGATCACCACGCCCAATCTGATGCATCTGTCGGCGCGGCTGAGTTACCTGCTGACCGGCCAGCGCAATCTCAAGCGCGGGCTGGTCAACGAAGTTCAGACCCTGCGCACCAGCCGCGGGGTGCATCTGTACCACGGACACGTTTTCATGATCGATTATTTCCGCCTGCGCTACCTGTTACGGCTGGCCGGATTCGACGATCTCGCGGTACATACCGATAGCTATAGCCCGACTTCAATCGCGATGAGTCCGTGCGCACCGCTGCTGTGGGCGGCTTCGCGCTACTCGGTGCGGACCGCAGCCCGCAACGGCCGCCGGAAGGGATATCCGGTGGCGCCCGCCACGGTTACCGATCAGATCATCGAGCATATGCATTCGCCCGCGATGTTGTTCGGCAAGCGCATGATCGTGACGGCGCGCCGGATCGATCCCGCCGAATCGGCATCACGCCCGCCGAATCGGCATCACGGCCGCGCTCGCCGATGCGGCAGGTGAGGCCGGCGACGATGGCGTCTGCGCGGTGATCACGATCCGCCGCGGCGATGCGCCGCCGGGCACGCGATGCGGCTGATCGCGGCAACGGCAATCTGCTTATGCCTGGCGCTTGCGATCATGCCGGAAGCGGCGCAGGCGCAGGTTGGCCGCCGCAATTTTATCGAGCCGCTGGTCGCCGAAGACGCCAATCCCAGCAATGAACTGGATATGATTCCGCAATGGGTCAAGCTGGCCCACGGCAGCTTGCTTTCAGTTTCCGGATCGTTCGAAAAGCAACTCAGCCGCAATTTCAGTATCGAACTCGGCAGCGGATGGAATGATCCATCGTGCCAGGCCCATCGGGCGTGTTCGCTGGCGACCGTCACGCGTATCGGACGCCATCGCCAACGCCGGATCACGTCTCAGTTGTTGAGCGGGTTCCAGGATTTGGAAGTGCTGACAAAATATGCGTTTTTCGAGTCGGCGGCGCATGAAGTACGGCTGGCGATGGGCACGGATATGTTCTTCGGCGCGGGAAATCCGTCCGCCGGCGCCAGCACGCATACGTTCGGCGGGCCCATCTTTATGTTTTCCAAGGGGATGGGCGATATTCCCGATTCCGCGGTCCTTCGCTACCTGAAACCGTTCGCGATTCAGGGCGATATGGAAGACCTGATGAGAACCGGCGGCACGCAATCAAATCAGGTGATATCGGACGCGGTAATCTCATATCAGCTTTCCTACCTGAGCGATTACGTACGCGATATTGGCCTCCCCGCGCCGATTCGCGATCTGAGTCCATTCGCCGAATTCACCTATGATCAATATATAAAGGGCGGCCGCGGCGCGACGCAGCCCGATTTGCGAATTTTGCCCGGCGTGGCCTACGTAAATGGCCCGGTCCAGGTCAGTGTCGCAACCGGCTTTTCGCTCAATCAGGTGGATACCCAGGCGATGCATGCCGCAGCCTATGCGATGCTCAGCCTGACGCTCGATCAGATGATTCCGGAGTTCGGCTGGACCCCGCTGTGAGCTTTTTCACGGCTCCGGACGATCCCCGGCGTCTTATGCGCGGCAGTTTTTCTGTGTTCGGAGGAAATGGCGGCGGCGTTCCCATAGCAATGGTCTTGACCGCTTGCGGGGTTAAGTAGAAGTATGAGTAACGGACTATTCGGGCGAATTTTTTCGCAAGTGCGAGAGTAATCACCGCCCGTACGACACGGCGATCCCACAAAATCGGTATCGATGAGAAATCATTGGAAGGAGAGAAGAGTATGGGGGTGATGCGAATCGGTCATATTTCCCTGCGGGTTACGGGCGACATGGAAAAATCCCGCAAACACTACGAGAAGATGGTCGGTCTGTACGAGACCCATCGCGACGCCGACGGCACCACTTATTACAAGTGCTGGGACGAATGGGACAAGTACAGCCTGATGATCACGCCGGCCAAGGAGCCAGGCGCAAACCATATTGCGTACAAGGTCGAAAAGGATTCCGATCTTGACGCCTTCAGCAAGCGGATTACCGCTTATGGGCTGCCGGTCGAGCCGCTGAAGGCCGGCGAAATTCCCTTCGTCGGGCGCGCTATCCGTTTCACGCTACCCAACACCACCAAAATGGTGCTGTACAGCGAAAAGGAATTTGTCGGCAAGAACACCGGCTCGAACGATCCCGATCCGTGGCCCGACGATGTTCACGGCTGTGGCGTGATGCATCTGGATCACTGCCTGCTGATGTGCGAAGTCGATCCGGTTCGCAAAATCAACAAGGTGGCCGAGTGCACCGACTTCGCCATGAAATGCCTCGACTTCTACATGACCGAGCGTCTGGTCGGCGGACCGGAGAAGAAGGCGTTGGGCCTGTCCTTCCTATCCTGTTCGAGCAAGCCGCACGATCTGGCTTTCGTCGGCGGTAATCGCAACGGCTTCCATCATATGGCGTACTTTCTCGAAAGCTGGGAGGAAGTGGGGCGCGCGAGCGATATCATGGCCAAGAATCGCACGCGAATCGATCAGGGACCGACCCGGCATGGGATTACCCGTGGACGGACGGTTTATTTCTTCGATCCCTCGGGAAATCGCAATGAGACCTTCGCCGGCATGGGCTATTTCGCCAACCGCGACATGCCGATCACGGAGTGGAGCGAGGAGAATATCGGGCGGGCGATTTTCTATCCCACAGGTGTCATCAACGAAGCCTTCCGCGATGAGTATACCGCGGCCTCGTAAGGGCAGGTTGCGTCAAGGATAGGTCGGCATCGGAATTATGAGCAATTCATCTGGTATTGATATAGCCTCGGCGGCGGCCTTTCTGCTCGCCGCCGAGGACGCCAAACGGACCTGCGATCAACTAACCAAGCGCTGGCCCGAAATGACGGTGGACGAAGCCTACGCGGTGCAGGCCGAGGCGCTGCGGATGCGTGTCGCGCGTGGCGAAAAGCTGATCGGAATCAAGCTGGGTCTCACCTCCAAGGCCAAGCAGGTGCAGATGAAGGTGGGATCGCCCTCCACCGCGTGGCTGACCGATAAGCTGCAGATTTCCGAGGGCGTGATTCCTTCCGGCGCGGTGGCTAACCCCCGCGTGGAACCCGAAATCGTGGTGACCATGCGCAAGCGGTTGCAGGGGCCCGGCGCGACCGCGGCGGACGTGATCGATGCGCTCGGGGACGTGCGCTGCGGTATCGAGATACTCGACAGCCGCTACGAGAACTTCAAGTTCACCCTCCAGGATGTAGTCGCGGATAACGCCTCCTCGGGACGGTTCGTGCTCGGCAAGAGCGTAATTGCGGCCAGCCAGATCGATCTGGTCAAAGAGGCCTGCGTGCTCAAGATCGACGGCCAGCAGGTGGCGGCCGCCACCGGCGAGGCGGTGATGGGCCATCCGGCGGAAGCGATCGCATGGGCCGCTAATTTTCTGGCCGATCGCGGTCAGGCGATTGAGGCGGGCTGGATAATCATGACCGGCGGCATGACCGACGCCTACCCGATCAAGCCCGGCGCCCAGGTTACCGCGGAGTTCACCAGGCTCGGAACCGTCAGTATCAAACGAGGAGAGTGAGAATGCCGCTGGTCGAAGTATCGATGATCGAAGGACGGACGCCACAGCAGATTCGGTCGTTGCACGAAGCGATGACTGCGGCGGTCGAAACCACCCTGAACGTGCCCCGCGAGTCAATCTCAGTAATTATCCGCGAGTTGCCCGCCACGAGCTGGGCCGAGGGCGGTATCACGATCGCGGAGCGTCGCGCTGCGTCGGCCAAAACCAAGGTGGCCTGAACAACCGTCCGGGTTCGTGTCAGTGCTCGACGTCCCTCAATCAGCAGAGTTCCACATCCATAAGAGTAGATTTCTGAGGCAGGTTGGCGACGATGAAATTCGTTCCGCATGTGATCGATGGCCGCGAGGTGGAATCGCTCGACGGCAAGCGTTTCGAGAGTATTAATCCCTACACCCGTAAGCCGTGGGCGGAAGTGGCGCTGGGATCGCGAATGGATGCCGAGCGCGCAATCACGGCAGCCCGGCGCGCCTTTGACGAAGGTCCATGGCCGCGGATGGGCTATCAGGCCCGAGCGAAAATACTCCATAAGCTGGCGGATTTGATGGAGCGTCAGGTTGACGAGCTGGCCGAGGCTGATTCCCGCGATATGGGTAAGCCGGTCACCGATATGAAGGTCGCCGATGTGCCTCGCTCGGCGCACAATTTCCGTTTTTTTGCGGACTTCGCCAAGCTGGCTTCGGCCGAAAGCTTCCCCTCCGACACCGGCCATCACATGTATACCCGTTACGAACCGGCCGGCGTGGTGGTGGCGATCGCGCCATGGAATTTCCCCCTGATGCTCGAGACCTGGAAGATCGCGCCGCCGCTGTCGTGGGGCAACACGGTGGTGCTCAAGCCGGCCGAGGACACCCCCAGCTCCGCTTCGATCATGGCGAAGCTGGCGCTCGAGGCGGGAATGCCGCCGGGGGTGCTCAACGTCGTGCAGGGCTTCGGTCCGGAATCGGTGGGACAGTTTTTGACCGAGTCACCCCAAGTCGATCGGATTACGTTCACGGGCGAATCCGGCACCGGACGCGCGATTGCGCGCGCGGCTGCGGCAAACCTGATCCCGGTCAGCTTCGAGCTGGGCGGCAAGGGCGCCAACCTGGTGTTCGAGGATGCCGACCTGAATCAGGCGGTGCCATGGTCGATCCGCGCGATCTTCTCGAATGCGGGTCAGGTTTGCCTGGCCGGCAGCCGGCTCTTTGTGCAGGATAAGATTTTTGACGCTTTCGTCGACAAATTTGTCGGCGCCGCCAAACAGATGGTAATCGGCGATCCGATGGAGGCGAAGACCCAGGTCGGTCCGCTTTCGTCGGAGACTCATTTTAAGAAAGTTTCGAGCTACTTCGACGCGATCGCCAAAGACGGCGGCGAAATCGTGACCGGGGGGATCGGTGAAGGCTGGTCGGTAAAGCCGACGGTGGTGCTCAATCCACCGCTCAACTCGCGCGCCTGCCGCGAAGAGATCTTCGGGCCGGTGGTGATGGTGAATCGGTTTTCGAGCGAGGAAGAAGGCATCAAGCTGGCGAACGACACGGTTTATGGCCTCAATGCGATGGTGTTTACCGAAAACCTGCGCCGCGCCCATCGCGCGGCTGCCGCGTTGCACGCCGGCACGGTGTGGGTGAACTGCTTCTTCATCCGCGATCTGCGCGCGCCGTTCGGCGGGGTGGGCGATTCTGGAGTGGGTCGTGAAGGCGGCTCATATTCGCGCGAATTCTGTACCGAGCCTAAAGCCATCGTGATGGAAATTTAGTCCGTCAGGTCGACGACAATGGCAGCCTCTGAGGATCGGGAATCAAGGCCGGTGCTGGATCGATTGGCCTGCGGCGCACGCCGTTTCCGCGACAAGGTGGTGATCGTGGCGGGCGCGGGCCAGGGCATCGGGCGGGCGTCGGCGCGCCGTTTTGGCGAAGAAGGGGCGATTGTGATGGTGGCCGATATCGTCGAGGCGGCGGCTTCCGCGGTGGTGGCGGAGCTTACCGCGGCCGGGGTTCGCGCCGAGTCTTTCGTTGGTGATTTGCGCGATCGCAAGCAATGCGAGGCGCTGATGGCGCGCACCAAAGAGCTGTTCGGCCATATCGATGTACTCGCGGTTATCGTGGGCGGCACTATCTGGGCGCAATCCTTTCAGTACTATCGGCCGGAGCAGATCGAAGAAGAAATCCATCGATCATTCTGGGCTCCCATGTGGCTGTGCTGGTCAGTATTGCCGTACATGATCGAGCAGCGCTCGGGTGCGATCGTCAATCTCGCCACTTCCGCAGTCGTCAGCAGATACAGGGTGCCATATGCGGCCGCTAAAGGCGGCGTCATTGCTCTGACCACCTCGCTGGCGAAAGAGACGGCGCGGTATGGAATCCGCGTCAACGTAGTCGCGCCTCATGGAACCGACGCCGACGATCGCGTAATTCCCCGCGATTATGGGGTGGGAGTCGCGGCCCCCGATCTACCGCCCGAGGAAGTGTTGGAACGTGATCGCTTTTTCGGCGGCAAGGGCGTGTTTGGAGTCGGAGAATCGGTGAAACAGGAAGTGCCGATGGGCCGTAAAGCGCGGGCCGAGGAACAAGCTGCGGCAATCGCGTTTTTGGCATCTGATGACGCTTCTTATATCACCGGGCAGGTTTTACCAGTCACGGGTGGCGCGACCTATCCTTTCTAACAGCGCCGCCCAAAGTCTGACTGGATAGCGGATTTATCTCACAGTAGGATTGAAGTGATGCTAACCAAGTTCGTTGAAGCAGCCAAAAAAAGCCAAGTTCCCGAAGGCACGATGCTAAGTGTCAAAGCGGAAAATGAGGACATTCTGATCGCATGCGTCGATGGCGATTATTACGCGATCAACAATTTGTGCAGCCATCAGGGCGGATGGCTGGATCAGGGCGAATTACTTACCGAAAGTTGCGAAGTGCTGTGTCCGTTGCACGATGGCTCGTTCGATCTCAAAACCGGCGAACCGACTGCCGAGCCGTGCAAGGAACCGGTCGCGGCCTATGCGGTGAGAATCGAGGGCGACACGATTCTGGTTGGCCCCCCGGAAAAATAAGGGTGACTGTTGCAGCGATCATGGGGCAGATTTCTTAGTGATCTTTGGTAATGATCGCTTTGGGCAATGATCTAAAGGTTGCAGGGTTGCCGGGGTACGTGCTAAGCGGAAAGGGCGATCCGGGACCCATCGAGGATCTTCACGAAGTAAGGAGATTTCCATGTTACAGCCACGGCAATTAGGATATTTGGCGCTTGATGTCGCCGACCTCGAATCCTCGGTTCGGTTCTATCAGGATGTCGTCCATCTCGATGTTACTGAAGAGCGCGAAGGCTGCGCTTATTTGACCGGCGGCATTCAGCATCACTGGCTGGTGCTGCGGCAAAGCACGACCCCAGGCGTGAACCGGGTTGCGTTCGAGATGGAAAACGAACGCGATCTGGAAGCGATGGAGAAGCGGCTCAAGGCCGCGGGAGTCGAGGTCGAACGCGCCGGCAGCGGAACGTTGGGCCGTGAGCGGGTCGATCAATATATTCGATTTCGCGATCCCGATGGCATCATGATCGAGCTTTTCACCGATATGGTAACCATGCCGATGGCGCCGACCTATGCGCATCGTGTGCATATGTCGAAGTTGCTGCATACGGTGCTGCTGGAAAAAGATGCGAGTAAATCGGTTCCCTTTTACACCGATCTGCTCGGCTTTCAGATTTCCGATTGGGTGGAACGTACCGCCGCGTTTATGCGCTGCGGCGATAAATATCATCATTCGATTGGGGTGTTCGGCACCGGCGGCACCCGTACGCAGGTCGATCACATGTGCATCCTGGTCCCGACGCTCGACGATCTGATGAGAGCAAGAGCCAATGTGATGGCGCTCAATGTGCCGTTCCGAAACGATCTTCTGAAACATGCGCCGTCGGGCTCGATCGCAATTTACTTCCGCGATGAAGCCAACAATTTGACGGTGGAATATTGCTGGGAACACGGGCAGATTCTTGACGAAGCCCATCGGCCGCGAGTGCTGCCCGCAATGCCGGAAACCCTCGATATGTGGCGTCTGGTCGGTCCCGGTTTTGGCAAGGGGACGGCCGAAATCAGTCTTTCGCAGGGAGTGCAGCCCTTGTCGCAGCCGGCCGCAAGCCGGATCAACGGCGGCGCCCATCCGATGGGAGAGGCTCAGGCGCTCAGCGCGCTTGGAGTGCGTCAAGGTGACGGCGCCAGGGTGGAAACCGGCAAATGAGATCGGCTGAAGCTGGCGTCAGGGAATTTTTAATTGCACGGTGGGACGGGAGCTGTCGCTTCAATGCCTGAGGGTAAGGCCGTACGGGTCGATTTTCATACTCACATCTTTCCCGAAAAGTTGCCACCAATGGCGGAGCGCTATCGCGATGAGCGCTGGCCGCGATTGGAGAAAGAAGGCGGCTCCTCCGCACAGATAGTGGTTGGCGGCTCCGCTTACCGGAAGATCGGCAGCGAAGCGTGGGATCTGTCGCGCCGGCTCGAGGATATGGATCGTGAAGGCGTCGATATCCAGGTATTATCGCCAACCCCGATCACCTTCGGATACTGGGGCGATGCCGCAGCGTGCGCCGAGTTGTCTCGTTATCAGAATGATTTGATTGCGCGGATGGTTAGCGAACATCCGCGCCGTTTCGTTGGCCTCGGTACCGTGCCGATGCAAGATCCCGAGGCTGCCACGCGCGAGCTGATTCGGGTGCGAAAGGAATTGAAGCTGGCGGGAATCGAGCTCGGCGCGTCGGTCGACGGCAAGGGCTTTCATGTCCCGGAACTACGCTCATTCTTCAAGACCGCGGCCGATCTGAACTGCCCGATCTTTGTTCATCCCACCAACGAGCCCTGGTCGGTGCCGGAGCGGCATAAGCGCGCAGCCCTGCCCGGACTTTATCAGACGGTCGGAATGCCGGGCGAAACCACTTTCGCTGCGGCCACGCTGATTCTCGGCGGTGTGATGTCGGAAATCCCGAATCTCAGAATTTGTCTTGCCCATGGCGGCGGAGCCTTGTGCTGGACCGTGCCGCGCATGGACTACTTCTGGGCGCATACGACGATTGCCAAATCCAGGCTGCCGCACAGCCCGCTCGAGATTGTACGCTCGTTTTGGGCCGACACCTTAACTTACGACGTTGATAATCTACGGTTGCTTAAAGCTCGCCTGGGCGCTGAGAAATTGATGGTAGGAACGGATTATCCGTTCGATGCGCGCGAAATTCCGCCGGGAGCGATTATCGACCGGGCGGAGCAAGCCGGCGGTTTCGAGA
Organism: Deltaproteobacteria bacterium; assembly: GCA_027317185.1. Lineage (GTDB taxonomy): Bacteria > Desulfobacterota > Binatia > Binatales > Binataceae > JAJPIG01. Next base: position 18,650 of record DAHVFB010000015.1, on the reverse strand, counting down.
TCGCCGAGCTTGCGGCTATGCGAGGGTCTAACGCCTTGCGGTTTCTAAATATTCCACACGCCTGAACCAACCGCCGGGACATCTCATGGGGACGGGGGAGACAGACAGTTTGACGCAGGCGAAGATCCGCAAATTATATAATGAAAATGCCTAGTGGCTTGCCATAAGGCGAATTTTAAGGTAGCGAAGGTCTGCGCTTTAATCGGCCAGTAACATAAGTCAGCTGCGAGGTCATGATGGGGGAGAGAAGACCTGTGGCGAAATGAAATTGCCGCAGGTATATCGAGATCGGCTCTGAATCCGAAATGTGAGATAAAACGTAAATAGGCTCAATAAAACTGTGAGAATAAGACAATTCAGGATTCTAACAAGTTTAGCCGCGGTCGCTTTCGCTCTCGTGCTCCTGGTCGGCTGTGAACCGCCGCTGCCTCCAATTAAACCCAGCAGCCTCGTGATCAGGCCGTGGGAGGAACTTTTCGGCGTCGCCATTAAACCGGGCTCGAGCGACTGCTATGTGGTTGGCAGCGCGGGCTTGCTTTTGACCTCGCACGACGGTGGGCGAACCTGGTCACGCCGCCGGCTCAACGAAGACCGTCCGGGCGGTCAGATGCATCAGGACATCGACCTCTACTCGATCAACTTCGCGCCTGATGGCAAGAGCGGATGGATCGTGGGCGAGCTCGGACTGATCATGCATACGAGCGATGGTGGCGATACCTGGGTCGTGCAACACAGCCCGGCCAAGGTGCAATTGCTGTCGGTGGCCGCAGTCACCCCGACCGAGGTGTCGGTGGTGGGCGACCATGGCACGCTGCTGTGGAGCAACGATGGCGGCGCAAACTGGACCATGCAGCAGATGAACAATCTGACGTTCTATGCGGTGGCCTTTGCCGATCCTCAGAATGGATGGGCGGTGGGCGAATTCCAGACTATCCTGCATTCCGGCGATGGTGGTAAAACCTGGAAGGTTCAGCGCGGCGGCGAGGTGGCGGATTTTACCGTGCCACCATACTTCGTGGTGGTGCCGCAGGGCGCGAACACGGTAACAGTGGCAGGTCAGAGCGGCGTCATCGCGACCAGCAAGGATGGCGGTAAGACCTGGCAGGACGGCAAACTGCCAACCGAGCGTTCAATCTATGGCGCCAGTGTCGCCAGCGCATCAAGCGACACCGGAAGCGTATGGATGGCGGGCGCCGAGGGAACTATTTTCGAAGGTGTACCGGGCGGTGAATGGCGGACCAAGGATCCGACTTTCCAGGACCTGACGGCAGTGAGCTCTTCTCAGCATCTGGGCTTGGCGATTGGGCTGGGTGGAACGATCATGCGCACCGCAAACGGAGATCATTGGGATCTGATTACGGAGTCAAAATGAGCCACGGCAGCGCACCCGGCGAGAATTCGCTATTACGGTATTTTAAATTCGGCGAAAACATTCTTCGTTTCCGCTGGTTCATTGGCGGTTTTCTGCTTCTTTTCACGTTGTGGATGCTGTATTGCGCGTCGCAGGTGAAAATCGCGACCCGTTTCGTCGATTTTTTCCCACGCAACCATCCTAACGTCCTGTTGACCAACAAGTATGCGGCTTTTGGCGGGGCCGATACGGTTACCTTCATGGTTGAGGTTAAAAATGGCGATATTTTCAACACGCCGACCCTCAAGATCATCCAGGACTTGACCCGCGACATTAACCGCTTGCCAGGCGTCAATCATAACGAGGTCTTTTCGCTCGCTTCCTATCGCGTCACCTACGCGAAAGCGGTGCCCGGCGCCTTGGTAGCCAAGACCTTCATGTACCCGAACCTGCCCAACGGCCAGGCCGAACTCGACCTGCTCAAGCGTAATGTCACGATCTATCGCGATCGAATCGGCTCGCTGGTCAGTCCCGACAACCGGGCGGCGGTGGTACGCGCCTCGTTCAATGAAGAAGGGTTCAACTACAAAGAGCTGTTTTTCGACATTCGGGGACTGGTCAAGAAATATCAGGATCCCAACCATGAGATCTTCGTCGCCGGCGAACCGATCGTGCGTGGGTATGGCTACTATTACGAACCCGCCGTCGTAACGATTCTGGTTGCGTCGGTAATCGCGATGATCCTGATCCTTTACCTGTTCCTGGCGCAACGCAGCCGGTGGTGGGCTCCGATCGTCACCGGCACGTTCTCGGCCATCTGGGGCTTGGGATTCGTCGGTCTGATGGGCTACGACTTCGATCCTGTCATGCTGGTCATCCCGTTTATTCTGACCGCCAGAGACGTCAGTCACGGGATTCAGTGGCAGGGCCGGTACTACGACGAAATCGATCGCCTGCGCGATAAGTACGCAGCCTGTATCGCGACCACCGATCAGATGCTGCCGCCGGGATTTCTGTCGATCATCGCCGATATCGCCGGCATTGTGTTCATCGCGCTAGGCGGAATTCCCGTGCTTGAGCACATCGGCTTCGCCGGCGCGGTGTGGCTGGCTGGAAGCCTCACGATGGTATTTGTATTCCAACCCATCCTGATGAGCTTTTTGCCGCTGCCGGAAGTGCGTAGCGAGGCCAAGCGTGTAACCGGAATCTACATGTGGATTGAGGGCCTGTTCGCGAAACTGGCCGAAATCCCGGTCACGCCAGGCCGCAGACGTGCCTCAATCCTGGTGATCGCCTTGATTGTTCTGATCTGGGGGGTCGCGTCGGGTTTGCGTGAACCGGTGGGTTACGTTTATGCGGGCACTCCGCTATATCGCCCCAGCGCCAAGGTCAATCGGGACCTGATGGCGATCAATCATTATTTTCCGACCGACGAGGGCTGGGTAATCGTTGCTAATATGCCGCCCTTCCCCGATCCGCAATCGGCACTCGCGCCCGGTATCCTGCGCATGAGCAACGATCTGCATAATTATCTGCTCCAGGATCGGGATCTCGATAGCGTGGTGACTTTTGCTTCGCGGATCATCATGCCGTCGAACATGATGCTGCACTACGGGCATCCGAAGTTCCTCTCGATACCCGACGATATTCAGCTCTCGGGAAACCTGCAGTATCTCTACAGCACGGCTACCGCGCCGGGCGAGATGGAACAGTATCTTGCGCCGCCCGCCGCTCAGGACACCTGTATTCGTATCCTGATGCCTGGTCATACCACCCTGGCTCTTGACCGGCTGCGGCAGCGCCTGAACGAGTTCGTCAAGGAGCGGGTATCCGGCGATCCGAACCTGAATAAAATCAAGGTTCTGTCATTGGGATCCACTGCCGGTTTGTATGCCGCCGCTGACGACGTGCTGAAACAGCTCGACTTCCTCAACATCACGTTCGTGCTGGCTGCGGTATGTCTGTTCTCGATGATTTCGTTCCGTTCGGTGGTCGCCGGGCTGTTATTCCTGCTGGCCTGCGTGCTGGCGAATTTCGGCGCGTTCATCTATTTGCGCTTGCGTGATATCGGTCTCACGATCGATACCATCCCGGTCATATCGCTCGGTATCGGATTAGGTATCGATTATGGCATCTACACCGTGGCGCGCATCAGAGATGAAGTGATCGGCGGGATGTCGCTGAACGAGGCCATCAGAATCGCGATCACCAAGACCGGTACGTCGGTTTTCAGCACGTTCTCGGTGATGGTGGGCGGCATCGCGTTGTGGGCCTTCTCACCGTTGCTGTTTCATAGCGAAATGAGCGTGCTGTTGATGTTCCTGATGGGCACGAACATGATTGCCGGTGTATTGGTTCTGCCTTGCTACATTGCCTGGGCGCGGCCCAAGTTCGTGGTGAAACACGAACAGGTTCAGACGCAGGCGGCGGCGGGCGGAAACTAAACCGTGTAGTCAGAATTTGGTTGCAGGATGGTCTGGGCAAACGCCCTGCTTCGCGGGGCGTTTGTTTTTGTCCGCTCGTCGAGTATCAGGCAAATTGTCTCCCGCCGGACCGGCGGAAGGTTAATTTTCTTGACGGTTACTGTGTAATCGAACTAATGTTCTCGTACCTAATGATATAGGGAGGTATATATGTCGTTACGTGGTTTGGCGTTCGCTGTTGGGTTGGTATTCGGCCTGGCAGCGCTACCCGCCTTTGCGGCTCAGCAGGAGGGCGGGATTCCTGAGGGGACCATCATTACCCCGCAAAACTGGCAAACTTATAAAGATTTTATGCCTGATGGAATGCAGGCATTACTTTCAGGCCAGCTTCCATGGAAGGTGCCGGCGGACTTCCAGATGGTAGTCGGCCCGACGCATGATTATCCGGTTGGTAAGGAATATCGGGCGAACACCGAGAAATACGCCGGAACCACGAAGATTGTAGACCTGCCCGATGGCCGCCACACGGTAAAGGGATATGTAGCCGGGATGCCCTTTCCAAATCCGAGCGAGCCGAATCGTGGCTACAAAATTCTGGTCGACGAGTGGTATCATTACGTTCCCTATCTCATTTGCGGATACTTAAATTCACGGTTGACCGATCGGCTTAACAACGTCACCTACAATCAGGCGCTGTTGGTTTATCGCCGTCTGAGCCATATCAGCGACTACAACCAGCCGATAACTAATCCGCAGTCGCAGGGTATTGACTACTCGGAATACACGATGCTGACCGCGCCGGAGCAGAGCAAGTATGCTACCGACCTGACGCTCTATTATGATGATCCGACCCGTAACGAGGACGTGTTTCTTTTCATCCCGGCGCTGCGTCGCTCGCTGCGGCTCTCGTCCGCGGCCCGCTGCACGCCGTGGTTTGCGACCGACTGGTCGCAGGATGAGATTCGCGCCGGTTCCTACAACGGTGGCATCACGAAGTTCGACGCCAAGGTTTTGGGCGAGCAAAAGGCCATCACGATGGTCAGTTCGCCGGACCCGGTGCTGTGGGGTAATTGGAATAATTACTACCAGCCGTTCTATCTTCCTCGCCCGGCGATTGGGAAGTGGGAATTGCGCGACGTTTATAAACTTTCGATCAGGCGAATTCCTTCACTCCGCTCGGGCTATTGCTACGGCAACCGCGTTCAATACCTCGACAAGCAGACGTACATAAATGGCTGGACCGATTTGTATGACCAAAACGACAAGCTCTGGAAGATTTCGCCGTACCTGAGCATCGCCGTGCCCGTGCCGCATGAAGGCATGCAGATACCCACGCAGGATTTCATCGCGGCCATGTGGGATGTGCAAAATGCGCACACCACGGTGACCATCACGAATGACGATCACGGTAATTACAATCGGCACAATGAAGAGTGCCGGAACTACAAGGGCGAGAATTTCGATGATGTAAAGAAATTCAGCTCGACCGCCGGTTTGAGCGAGATCCTTCGCTAACGGCCGGTCTTCAGTTTGTTCGTATGAAAACCGCCGTCTCGATCGAGACGGCGGTTTTTTTCCATACTTGAGCTTAGAATTCGAGCGTGATCGGCGGGTTGAGTGCGTCCTGGTACTTGAGCCGTTTCGGTTCGATGCGCAGCATCTTCAGCGCCGGGTTGCCGAAGAACGGTTCTTCAAACGCATTCTTTTTCAAAAATAAAGGCTTGAGTTCGTTCCACTCGGGCGTATCCTTTTTCACCTCGCGTGCGATCCCGCGCCCGGACAGCCGCTTGACCTGAAACTTGGGAACCTCTCCATAGCGGTGCGTGATCAAAAACGAGACCTGCGGGCGTTTTTGTATGTTCTGAAAGCGTTCGCTGCTCTCGCCCAGTATGATCACGAGCTCAAGCTCAGGGGTTTCCGCGAATGCCTCCAGCGTTGAAGTAGCCCACTCGTCGCCCATCGTATTGATTACGGCCACATGCTCCTGCGCCATCAGTTCCGCGATTGGTTTTTTCTGATCGTCGCTGATCAATTAGCTTCTCCTTTTTGGTCGAATTTTACGCTCATCAGCGCTTATAAAATGGCGGAATCGAGGCATCGACATTCAGCCACACCGATTTTGGATAGGTGTATTCGTGCATGGCGTCGAAACCCATTTCGCGTCCGTAGCCCGATCCACGCACGCCGCCGAACGGCGATCCCGGATGCGCGCGTTTGTAGCAGTTAATCCAAACCATCCCGCTGATCAAATGACGGGCGACCGCATGGGCCCGGCGCAGATCGCGCGTCCATAGTCCGCCGCCGAGTCCATAGGCGGTGCCGTTTGCAATTTTAATCACTTCGTCTTCATCCTTGAAGGTGGAGACGGAGACGAACGGCCCGAAAACCTCTTCCTGACAGACGCGATCCTGAGGTTTCGCGCAAACCACGGTCGGCGTCAGATAGCATCCTTTGGCCAGCGCGGGATCGTCCGGCGCCTTGCCGCCAATAATTATCTCGCCGCCTTCTTTGCGCGCCACCTCACAGTAGCCGAGTACGCGGTCGCGATGGCCCATCGAGGTGAGCGGCCCCATTTCAGTTGCCGGCTCGAGCGGATTGCCGACTCTGATAGACTTTGCAAGCGCGAGGAACCCGTCAAGGAATTGATTGGCGATCTTCTCATGCAACAGCAGGCGCGACCCGGCGATGCAGGCCTGACCCTGATTATGGAAAATCGCGAAGGCGCTGCCGTTGATTGCGGCCTTTATATCGGCGTCATCGAAGACGATATTCGCGCCCTTGCCGCCGAGTTCGAGCTGAACGCGCTTCAGATTACCGGCCGAAGCCTGCACGATTTTGCGTCCGGTAACGGTCGAACCGGTAAACGCGATTTTGTGCACGCCCGGATGCTCAGCAAGATACTGGCCGGCGACGGCGCCGTAGCCCGGCAAAATATTAACGACGCCTTTCGGAAATCCGACTTCAGCCATCAGCTCCGCGATCTTGAGCGAGGAAAGCGGCGTCAGCTCGGCCGGCTTCATCACCACGGTGTTGCCGGCGGCAAGCGCCGGACCCATTTTCCAACTAGTGAACATCAGCGGGAAATTCCACGGTACAATCTGGCCGACCACTCCGACCGGCTCGCGCGTAACATAGTTCAGGAAGCCGGAATCGGCCGGCACGATGAAGCCTTCGAGCTTGTCCGCCATGCCGCCGAAGTAGCGAAAGGTGGCCGCCGTACGGCCGACATCGAGCAGCCGCGCATCGCGGATAGGATGCCCCGTATCGAGCGCTTCGACCTGAGCGAGATCTTCACCGTGCGCCTCGATCGCGTCGGCCAGCTTCAACAGCAGCCGTCCGCGATCCGCGGCGGCGGTTGTGCTCCAGCCCGGAAAAGCTTTGGTGGCGGCCTCGACCGCCTGGTCGATATCGGTGGGCTTGGCCTCAGCCACGGCGGCCAGATGCGAGTTGTCGTGCGGATTGAGGACCTCGATCGTTGCGCCGTCGTGCGCATCGGCGAACTCGCCGTTGATGAAAAGTTTGGTCTGAAAATGCATTTGCTACACCTGATTTGGAATGGAGCGGACGCCAAGGGCATCGGCGGCCGCTCTGAAGGGCGGAAGCTAGAACTCGACGGGATAGGGCTTGAGCTTGCCGCTCGCGTACAGATCGGGCAGCGCCGAATCGCCATTTTCCCACACCAGCAGCATCGAGCGCTTGGGCGAAATACCCTGATGCTGGATATCGGCAGGCATCGCGCAAATATCGCCGGCCTTGGCCACCACGCGCGCCCGGGGCTTGCCGGTCTTGCCGTCATACACCAGCCAGTCGATCTGATCGGAGAGTTGCAGGAACCACTCCACGCGATCGTTGCCGTGAATCACCGGCAGCATGTACTCCTCGGTGGTGGCGCAGATCAGATTGTGCTTGACCGCCGAGACCACCGAAGGATTCCAGGTCACGTCCGAACGCATCAGATAGTCGAAGAAATCGAAGGCGTGGACCTCGTTCTCGAAACCCGGCTCAGGATGCACCTCAAGCTTTTCGGGCTGATAGCCGGCAAATTGCCGATTGACCTTATAACCGTTCGCGTCGTTGCGTAGAGTTGCGTCGCCGTCCGCGCCCACCATTCGCTTTGCGGTCACGCGCATACGTTCGATCGCGGCCCGATTGCTGCCGTGCTTGGGTCCAAAAGCGATCCTGGTTTCCTCGGGCGCGGCGAAGGGATCGAAACCTTCGTTGGTCCAGTCCTCGAGAATGGCCTTGAAGATGCCGGTGGTTTGGTTCGAATCGAAAGTCTGGACGAAATGCTTGTTGTTCCTCCAGTAGGCCTCGTTTCGTAGCCCGACGAAAACCTCAACCGTGCCGTAATGGTTGGTGGTGCCGAACACGGCATCGAAACTGACGGTGCCGTAGAAAAAACCCCACGCAACATCGCGCATCAGGGCGCGCAGGAAATTTTCCACCGAGATGGAATGGACCCCGCCGGGCCATCCGATATGCGCGAAGTACTCGTCGCGCCGGAAAGTGAAATCGCCCAGCTTGAAGATCTTGTAACCCTGCTCGTTGACTTCGTGCGCCTGCGCCATCGCCTTTTCCTCCCGCTTGAGTTCCAGTCCGGTTTTCGGGCAATCAGCGTTGGCAGATCTCGCCCCAGCGTTCGATCGTGAGCGGGCCGAGTAGAGTTTGAAACAGTATCACGCCAGGCTTGTCGGCGTAGAACCGGTAGGCCGATCCTTTGGGCAGCAGCGCCATATGGCCGCGGCGCGCGACGATGCGCCCCATCTTCCTGCCCGTGGGCTGTCCCTCGAGCATCGTGGTTCCCTCCTGGTCCTCGCGTGCGGCGGGCTGATCCAGTTTCACCAGATGAATTTCGACCTCGCCGTCCATCACCAGCGCCGCCTCGTCGTGCGAGGCGGTGTACCAGGGCGAGGTCCCTTCGGCGCGGATTGCCTCAAGCACGTTCTTGATGTTCTTGCCGACGCAGACCTTTTCATAGGGCCGTGACTTAGCCGCGACTTCGAAGATATTAGAGAATGCGTAATGCCTGGGATCGTCGTCAATTACTTCGACGCCGCCCTTGGCGAAATCTGCGAGCGACCCAAGTTTGGTTGGTACGGCCATCTTAACTGCTCCCGTGTTTAGTTTGTTCAATTGCGGAGATCGCCAATTGGCCGGTTACGGATTGGGCCGTCGGCCCGAAAAAGCATCGTCAAGCAGTGCGCGAATGCCCGCGCGGGTGATCGGACGCGGATTATAGTATGGACTTTTGATCGCGAGGTCGGCCGCGCGATCGAGGTCGGGCGGCTGCATGCCTAGCGCGGCGAGCGTAATCGGCGTACCGAGCGTCACTTCGAGATCGTACAGCCCCTGCGCCGCATCGTCGCGTCCGAGCGCGCGCGCAATCGCCCGCATCGCAACGGGCGCGGCCTGCGCGTTATAGGCCACCGCATGCGGCAGGACCACCGTATGCACCTCCGCGTGCGGCAAGTTGAAGGTTCCGCCGAGCACATGACAGAGCTTGTGATGCAGCGCCATCCCGACCGCGCCGAGCACGCATCCGCCGAGCCATGCGCCGTACAGCGCTTCGCTACGCGCTTCGAGATCGCCGCCGTTTTTAACCACCTTGGGCAGGCTCGTGGCAAGGGCGCGAATTCCTTCCTCGGCCATCAGCGACATGATCGGATTCGCGTTCTCGGCATAGAGCGCCTCGACACAGTGCGCGATCGCGTTCATGCCGCTGGTCGCCGACAGCATCGCGGGCATGGTTACCGTCAGACTGGGATCGTAGATGACGGTGCGCGGAATTATCTTGAGATCGCGGCCAGTGGTTTTATTCTCACCTTCGGTTAATCCCCAAATCGGCGTCATCTCGGAGCCGGCATAGGTGGTTGGGATTGCCACCGTCGGCAGCCCGCTGGTCAGCGCGATCGCCTTCGCCAGTCCGGTGGTTGAACCGCCGCCGACTGTGACCAGGCCATCGACCCTGTGCTCGATGACGTGAGCGCGCGCCCGCTGCGCCAGTTCGATTGGCACGTGCATCGTGGCCTGATCGAAAATGCCGATCGCCCGCTCACCCAGCATGGCGGCGATGCGGTCGGCCTCGTCGCGCTGATAAGGCGTGCACAGCACCAGCACCCGCTTTAGGCCGAGCAGATCGACCTCTCCGGGCAGCTTCTCAAGTTTGCCAAGGCCAAAAATCACGCGGGCCGGAAGCGCTTGATAAACAAAGTTCATCGTCATGCCACCGCTTTCTGATTGGATTGCGAGGAGCGATGGTTGAGGTCGCGCAACACGCGGAGTTCGTCCGCGTTGGGAGGCTCGGTCATGGGCAGATCGGCAACCACGCCCAAAGGCCATCCGGTCGCTTTTTTTACCTGATCGATCGTAACCTCCGGATGGAGGCTGCTTAGCACCAGCTCGCGGGTTTTCGGGTCGGGCTTCAGAATGCCCAAATCGGTAATGATGGCGGCCGGACCATTGCCGGGGATTCCCAGCGCCCGGCGATCGGTAGTGGCGTCGAGCAGTCCGACCGAAGTGATGAAATCCACCTTTTCGACAAAGGCGCGCGGCGTATGCCGGATAATAATCAAGATGTCGCGCGACGAAGTGGCGATCTCGGGAGCGCCGCCGGCGCCTGGCAGGCGCACGCTGGGTTGGTGATAATCGCCAATAACCGTGGTGTTGATATTGCCGTATTTGTCGACCTGCGCGGCGCCCAGAAAGCCGATATCGATTCGTCCGCTCTGGAGCCAGTAATGGAACATTTCGGGCACCGAAACCACTGTATCCGCGGTGTCAGCGAGAATTCCGTCGCCAATCGAGAGCGGCAACACATCGGGCCGCGTTCCGATCGTGCCGGATTCATAGATCAGTACGATATTGGGGGCATGGGTCAGCCGCGCGAGATTGGCGGCCGCGCTCGGTAATCCAATCCCCACGAAACAGACCTGGCGATCGCGCAGCAGGCGGGCCGCCGCGATCGTCATCATTTCATCCGCGGTGTAATCAATTTTGGCCATCCAATTAAATTCCGATTCAAGCTTTTATAAGGCTGCGGCGAAACTCGGCGAAGTCTCCGGTGCCGATCACATGACGATCCATCCAGGCGCGAAAGCCGTCGCGAGTGCGCGAGATCGCCTCCCAGGCTTTATAAAAATTGTTGTCGCGGCCATAGTAGCCATGCGCGTATGAAGGATAGGCTCCGCCGGGCACCGCGCACACCGCGGAAATTACCCACGAGGGCAGCACCACCGCATTGGGTGGCGCACCGAGATCGTCGACGATCTCCTCGACCGTCACAATCGAACGCTTTGCCGCCAGCACCGCTTCCTTCTGCACGCCCACGATACCCCACAGCAGGACGTTGCCGCGCCGGTCGGCCTTTTGCGCATGGACTACCGCGACATCGGGACGGATGGCCGCGACGGCCGCCAGTTTCTCGCCCGTGAACGGACAATCGATGAACTTGATCCGTGGATTGACTTGCGGCAGGCCGCTGCCACGGTAGCCGCGCAGAACCGCGAACGGCAGGTTGGACGCGCCCGCTACGTATGCGTTCGCCATCCCGGCATGGCTGTGTTCCTCGATTTCGAGCGCGCGGGGCCATCCGTTTTCGATCGCATCGCGAAAGCGGTACAGCGAGCCCACCCCGGGATTCCCTCCCCATGAGAAGACCATCTTACGTGCGCAGCCCATGCCGATTAGCTGATCGTAGATCAGATCGGGCGTCATCCGGATCAGCGTGAGATCGGTCTTATGCTGGCGCACGATTTCGTGGCCGGCCGCGGAGGGAATCAGATGCGTGAATCCTTCCATCGCGAGGCTGTCGCCATCGCGAATCAATTCGCTTACCGCCTGTTTCAGGCTCGTCAGTTCCGCCATCAGTCCAGCTTACTTTCCTGAAGATTTTTGATCGCGCCGATTCGATTTCGCCGGCCGCTCAAGCGGATTTGCCGCGGCTACCCAAAAGCGGCGCGCAGTAGTGGTTTAACATAACGCACTCGTATGTCGCGCGAACTTGTGGCTTAACGCGGACTCAAACCGCATGTCAAGCAAGACGCTCGGAGCCTTGACCATCCGGTCTATGGTGCAACGCGGATGGGCCGTGGGTCGCGGCCCGCCTGCGCAAAACGGAGATCATCCGCACCTTTGTCGAGTTGGAAAACCGGATCAGGCTGTTCATCCTGGCTCAGCAAAAGCCCCGCCGCCTGGCGGCCTAGGAGTGTGAGAAAAGAGGCACGTTTAATTTAATGGGGCTAGAGGCGAGGCTGATTACCAGAAATTGCGAAAAATGCGCGCTCAATATCGACCGCTCGCCAACTCTGCTGCGAGTTGTCCCAGTCGCTCCAATTATAGCCGTTTTCGTTCATTGCTAAGGCTTTGTTTGAACAGAACGCGCACCATTGTGCATAGGCTTCAGCCCGCCGCTGCTGGTTGAAAGCTCCCGCTGGCGGCACTGCCATGTTTCGCATCTCTTCCGCTGGGCAGTTTTGGAGGAATTGCGCAATGATCGAGTCGTAAACGGCCGCTTTCGAGGGATCCATAAACATCAGGACCTTCGAGCTGAACGACATACCCAAGAATTTAATTTTCATTGCTTCCAGCAAAGCAGCACCTATGTTCCCCGCTCTCAAATGGCATCTTGCAGCGCTCAGAGCCTGCACGATTACAGCGGGAGCCTGCGCGGCAGCGCGCGCGTGTCCAACCGAAAACAGCTTCGCTTTGCTGATAGCCCGTTCAGGATGAAATATGCCATTTTGTCCCGACGTATAGCCCCAAAAAACAGTCGAAACGAGACCATGGAAAAGCTCTTTTTGTGTAACCCCGTTTAGTAGTCCGGTATGGTAATTGTCAATCTCCACCGATGAATATCGCACTCGACCCCCGGGCGCGTTCCAATCGGCATGGTTTGGCAGATGACGAATCAGTCGAAGGCATCCCCAGACTAGGTCCGGTTGCCCGGCAGTAGCGATTAACCGAGCAGGTACATAAGAGTAAGCTTGGCGGCCTTGAATAAATTCGTCTGGCGTCACGATGCAGTTACTAGCAATATCAAACGTAAAGTGCAAAAAAAACGCCTGTATCTAAAGTATCCTTCAGGGAAACTTTTAATACTTTGCGACTGTACTCCCGCACAGTTCGCGCATTCTTTATGTTGTGAGCAGTATGTAGGTTTAATGGTTGCGGGGAGAGGATTTGAACCTCTGACCTCCGGGTTATGAGCCCGGCGAGCTACCAGACTGCTCCACCCCGCGCCGGAATAGTAGCCGCCGGTTACCCGCAGGGTCAATAACGTTCAGAAAATACCTGTGTCGGGCGCATCCTCGCCGCCGTTTTCGATTGTCGAAAGTTTGTGCTAAGCGTTGCGCATCCACACGGAACCGGAGGGATTTGCATGAGCCTTAAACGTAAGGCCGCCGCGATCGGAATCGGTGAAGTCAGGCCGTTTCGCGAGCCTGGTGACGAAACCGCCTTGAGCCTGATGGCGAAGGTTTCCGCCGAAGCGATCGCCGATGCGGGCCTCGAAAAAAAGGACATCGACGGCGTCCTCAACGCCGTGCCATTTTCTGATCCTGCCGGTTTCTACCCGGCCTCGTTCTGCGAAATGATCGGGATCGAACCGAGCATGCTCGATATTGTCGATATCGGCGGCGCCATCGGCACCGGCATGTTCTGGCGCGCGGCGGCCGCGATCGACGCCGGCATGTGCAACGCGGTGCTGTGCGTGGGCGGCGATCTTAACCGCCCGGGCGAAGCGCCGTTTCCGTGGATCTCGCTCGAACGCGAATTCGAATGGCCCTACGGTTACATCGCGCCGACGCTGGGCTACGCGATGATCGCCAAGCGCCACATGCACGAGTACGGCACCACCTCGGCCCAGCTCGCGAAGATCGCCGTCGATCAGCGGACCAACGCGCTCAAGAATCCGCTCGCGCGCTTTAACGATCGTCCGCTCACGGTGGACGACGTGCTTAACTCGCGGCTGCTGGCCGACCCGCTGCACATCTACGACATCGTGAGTCCGCAGTGCGGCGCCTCGGCGTTTATCGTGGTGTCGCCGGAGATCGCCAAGCGATCGAAGCATCCGCCGGTATGGCTGCTCGGAGCCGGCGAAAGCTCGGACCATTCCGTAATCAGCTACGCGCCGTCGATCACCACCTCATGCGTGAAGCCCGCGGCTGAAGCGGCGTTCAAGATGGCGGGGCTGAAGCCGAAGGATATGCACTTCGTGCAACCGTACGATTGCTTCACGATCACGGTGCTGGTTGCGCTCGAGGATGCGGGGTTCATCAAGAAAGGGCAGGGTGGCCCATTTGTGATGGAACACGATCTCACCTACGCCGGAGATTTGCCGTGCAATACGCATGGCGGGCAGTTGTCCTTCGGGCAGGCGGGATTTGCCGGCGGGATGTCGCACGTGACCGAGGGCATTCGGCAACTGATGGGCCGTGGCGAGGGACGCCAGGTCAAAAACGCGTCGGTCGGTTTCGTTAACGGTAACGGCGGTGTGATGAGCGAGCAGTGCAGCATCATCCTGGAGCGTCAGTCATGAGCGAACCACAGCAAGCCAATGATCGGAGCGGCCGTCCGGCGGGCGCGTTCATCACCGAGTATAGCAAACCGCTGCCCCATCCGAGTCCTTTCAGCAAACCGTACTGGGAGGCGGCCCGCGCTCACGAATTCAAATTGCAGCAATGCGGCAAGTGCGGGAAGTTCATCTATTATCCCCGCCCGCGCTGTCAGCACTGCCTATCCGACCAGCTCGAATGGAAGAAATGCAGTGGGCGCGGCACGGTTTACAGCTACACCGTTGCGCATTACGCGCCGACGCCGGCGTTCAAGGAAATTCCTTTCGTGTTGGCGATTGTCGATCTGGAAGAAGGCCCGCGCATGACCACCAATATCGTGGCGCCGCCGGATAAGATCAAAATCGGGATGCCGGTCAAGGTGTTCTTCGATGACGTTACGCCGGAGTGCACGCTGGTGAAGTTCGAGCCGGCGTAGATCAAGATTCAGGTTACGAAGTTGCTATCGAAGGTCTCGGCGCGCCGCCGATCGTTATGCCTGGCGCGCCGAGACTTTTTCTTCGAGCAGACTGCCAGCGCGACACCGATCGCTGCGACTTGTTCCGTGGGCGGCGAGCGTCTAGATTGCGGCTGAGACATGGATACTGCCCAACGCAACGAACTGCTCGCACTGCTCGCCCGCGAATCGTACTTCGAACGCGAAAACCTGACGCTGGCTTCGGGCCGCTCGTCGAATTACTACATCGATTGCAAGCGCACGCTTTACCTGCCGCAGGGCGCGCACCTGGCCGGCGAACTGATGATCGAGTTGGTGACGGCAAATGGACTCGATCAAATCGGCGGGATGGCGGCGGGTGCACTGCCGGTGACCGACGCAGTTATCGGCGCCGCATGGCGGCGGCAGGTGCCGCTCACCGGATTTTTTGTGCGTAAAGAGACCAAGCCGCATGGCTTGCAGCAGATCGTCGAGGGCGCGTTCCGTAAAGATGTGCGCACCGCGGTGATCGACGACACCATCACGACCGGCGGATCGAGCCTGCAGGCCGCCACCGCTGCGCGCGAAGCCGGGGCTAACGTAGTCGCCGCGCTGGCGCTGGTGGATCGCGGCGAGGGTGCCGAGGAGGCGTTCGCGCGGGCCGGCCTGAAATACGCCTACCTGTTCACCGCCGAAGAGGTTCGCGCCGTGCGTCTTCAATCACCCTCAAAAACCATCGGCTAGGACCGATGCCGCGGGCTTCCAACCTGCGCTTGCCTATCGGCGGGCGCACCATGGTCGCGGCGGTGTTCGGCGATCCGGTCGAACACTCGCTATCACCCGCGATGCACAACGCGGCTTATGCGGCACTCGCGATGAATCGAGTCTACCTGGCGTTTCACGTCACCATCGACAAATTGCCGGAGGCTTTGCGCGCGATTCCTGCGTTAAACCTGCTCGGTGTGAATCTGACCGTTCCGCACAAACAGGAGGCGTTGCATACCGTCACCAATCTAAGCGCGGAGGCGCGGCTGCTGGGCGCGGCCAACTGTATCGTGGCGCGCGAGGGCGCATTGTTTGGCGACAATACCGACGCGCGCGGGCTCGAGCGCGATTTGCGCGAACTCGGAGTGACGCTGGCGGGCCGGACGGCGATCGTGATCGGTGCCGGAGGCGCGGCGGCGGCCGCGGTGCTGGCGGCGATTAGGATGGAAGCCGGGCATATCATCGTAGTGAATCGCACCGCTTCACGCGCGAAAGATTTGGCAAAGCGATTTTCCGCAACTCGCGGCTCGACGAAAATCGACACGGCGGGGTTGGACGCGCTGAAATATCCGGGTGTACTGGGGGCGGCGGCGATCGTGCTGAATGCCACCCCGATGGGACTCAAGACCGCGCACTTCGCGCCTATCGAGTACGCCGCCACGACGCCCGAATGCTTTTTCTACGATCTGGTGTATGCGCCGCAGGTCACCCCATTTCTGAAGCCAGCAGCCGATGCGGGCCGCCGCGTTGCTGATGGCGCCGGGATGCTGCTCCATCAGGGCGTACTGGCGTTCGAGCTGTTCAACGAAGTGGGAGCGCCGGTCGAAGCGATGCGCCGGGGACTAATGGACGCGCTTGGCAGAGGCATGCGCGGTGTCTCACGCGTCGCGCGCATCACGCAAACCTGAATCTCGCGGCGCAGACTGTCTTTTCTCGACCCGGAAAACCAGCGGTGCAGATTCGGCTTCGGCCCCGCTGAAAGTCGCGAGCCGAAGCCATTGCAAAGCAAATCAATGCGCAGTCACTTCGATGCGGCGCGGCCTGGCCTTTTCCGCTTTGGGTAATTTCAGCTCGAGTACGCCGTTGCGCATACTGGCAGTGATCCCGGACTCCTCGATGCTTTCGTTAAGCGTGAATTGGCGCAGATAATTGCCAACGTTGTATTCGGTATAGATCGGCGAGAGCTTTTCATAGAGGGCCGGCGCCACCTGGCCCTCGATCGTAAGTACCCCGCCTTCCAGCATGACGTTGACGTCCTGATCGCGCACGCCCGGCATATCGACCCACAATCTCATTTCGTGATCGTACTCGCAGATATCTACTTCGGGTTGAAAAAACCGGCCCGGCCGAGTTTGCTCTTTTCCTGGCACCGGCTGTTTTTCACGCGTAGTGAGGTCGGTGGTGGCCATCGTCATTACCTCCTTTCTACCGGCTCGATGCTAATCTGCCGCGGTTTCGATGCTTCCGATCTGGGGATCCGTAGCTTGAGCAACCCAGCTTCGTAGCTGGCCGAGGTTTTTTGAAGATCGACGTGTTCCGGAATCTGAATCGATCGCGAAAACTGACCCAAAGCTCGTTCCCGCCGATGGAAGCTGGCCTGACCGTCGAGTTTCTCGCGCCGGCGTTCCCCTGAAATCGTTAGCGTACGTCCCTGGCTGGTGATCTGGATGCTTGCGGGATCGAGCCCCGGCACTTCTGCGATCACCACCATGCCGTCGCCATCGTCAAAAATGTTCAGCGGCGGATAAGCGCCATAACCCGACAGCCCGAGATTGAATCCCGGATTGCGCAGGAAACGCTCCAGCTCAGATTGGAGCGCCAGTAGACCATTTACCGGATCGGAGCCCGGCGTAAACCTGACCAGTGGCATTGGAGCATCCTCCTTTCCTGAACGGCATCAGCTTGCCGTTCTCAACCAGAAAATAAGTCTGTTCCAAAAACCGTCAAGTGCCCTCGCGACCGGCCAAAAAAAATTGCGGCTGGCCGCAGGCGATTTCACCAGAGTCGTTTAGTCGCGATGCGCGCGCCCTCGGCCATCGCTTCGAACTTGCGCCAAGCTATATCGCTATCGACGCTTTCGCTGCCGGCGAAAGTTCCGAAACCGCAGTCGGTGCCTGCGATCACATTCTCCCGTCCCACGATACGGGCCAGATTACAGATTCGCATCGCGACCAGTTCCGGATGCTCGATAAAATTGGAAGTCGAATCGATTACGCCGGGGATCAGAATTTTGCCGGCCGGCAGTTTGACGTCGCGGAACACTTCGAACTCATGCTCGTGCCGCGGATTGGCGGCCACATACGAGATCGCCTGCGGACGCGCTTTCAGGATCACATCGATGATATCGTGCAGCGGAATATCGCGATGATGGGGGCCGTGATAATTGGCCCAGCATAGGTGCATGCGGAGCCGGTCGGTGGGAATCGTGGCGGTGGCGGCGTTGATCGCTTCGACGTGCATCTCGGCGATCTTGCGAAACTCGGCCACGCTCTTTTCGGCGTAGCGCACATGCCGGCCCATCGCCAAATCCGGGCAGTCGAGTTGTAGAACGAACCCCGCCCGCGCGATCGCCTCGTATTCGGGTTTCATCGCCTCGGCCACCGCGGTGATGAAGGCCTGATGGTTGGGGTAGTGACGATTCTCGAGGAACATCGAAACTACACCCGGCGAGGCGGCGGTCATAAACGCCTCCTCAGTTTTGACGTCTTTGAGCGCGGCTCTTAGATTCGCGAAATCGGTTTCCAGCTCGGCCTCGCCATGGTACGAAATTGCGCCGGTGCAGCAGGGACGCTTGAGCGACATCACCGATCGATCCTGCGCCCATCGCGCCATGAACTTCGGAAAGTCGGCAACGTCAGCCACTTGCAGCATTTCGCTCGGCGGTGCGTTCTCGAATCCGCTGAGCCGATCGGTGACGTAGGTCGAATAGCCGACCTTGCTCATCTCGCCGTCGTTGACGATATCGATTCCGGCGCCGACCTGCTTGCGGACCGCGTCGGCCACGGCGGCCTTAACGCTGCGCTCGAAGCCGGGACGATCGGTCAGTTCACCTGCCTCCTTGGCTTTGAGCATCGGCACCAGCGCCTCAGGGCGCGGTAAGCTTCCGGTGTGAGTGGTAAGAATTCTTT